>NZ_CALPCY010000014.1:0-98815 GCF_943193115.1 Otoolea muris | reverse complement strand
CCAGTTTTTCCCGCCCCGTGAACTGTAACCCCTAATTTATGAAAAGTTAGTGAAATCGCGCCCTGTATGTGATACAATACTTAAATGGACAAAAACCACCCCCAGCCATTTCACACAGGAGGAACACAATGAAGACAGGCGCGCTTTTAAAACGATTTATCCCATACTACAGGAAATATATATGGATTATGGCGCTGGATCTTTTTTGCGCGGCGCTCACCACGGTCTGCGAGCTGGTGCTGCCGATGATCCTGCGCTATATCACGAACGTGGGCATGCAGGATCTCTCTGCGCTCACTGTGCGCATGATTGTGAGTATCAGCGCCGTATACTTCATCCTGCGTGTGATAGACGGCATAGCGAGCTTCTATATGGCCTATAACGGCCACGTGATGGGGGCCTCGATCGAGACGGACATGCGGGAGGACGCGTTCGCGCACCTGCAGAAGCTCTCGGACAATTATTTCAATAATACCAAGGTCGGGCAGATCATGTCGCGCATCACGAGCGATCTGTTTGACGTGACGGAGTTTGCGCATCACTGCCCGGAGGAGTTCTTTATCGCATTTTTGAAGGCCGCCGTGGCCTTTGTGGTTCTTGCGCGGATCAATGTGCTTCTGACGGTGATCATATTCGTGCTGATTCCGGTGATGGCGATCTCGTGCTCGTATTTTAACCTCCAGGTGCGCAAGGCATTCCGCAACCAGCGCAACCATATCGGCGAGCTGAACGCCCGCATCGAGGACAGCCTTTTGGGGAATAAGGTGGTCCGCGCCTTTGCAAACGAAAAGGTGGAGCTTGGAAAATTCAGCCGGGACAACCAGGAATTTCTGCATATCAAGCGGCAGACGTATAAATACATGGCGGCATTTCAGAATACGATCCGTATGTTTGACGGACTGATGTATGTGGTGGTGATTCTGGCCGGCGGCCTGTTTATGATCAAAGGGCTCATTTTACCGGCGGATCTGGTGGCTTATACGATGTATGTGACCACGCTTCTGGCGACCATCCGGCGCATCATTGAATTTGCGGAGCAGTTCCAGCGGGGGATGACAGGGATTGAGCGCTTTACGGAGCTGATGGACGCGAATGTCGATATTTTCGATGAGGAGGACGCGCGCCCTCTGACAGACGTAAAGGGAGAGATCACATTCCGCCATGTATCGTTTGAATACCCGGACGACGGATCGCCTGTGCTGTCTGATATTGATCTGACGATCCGGCCGGGAGAGAAGGTCGCTCTGGTGGGGCCGTCCGGCGGCGGAAAGACGACGCTGTGCAGCTTGATCCCCCGCTTTTATGATCCCACGCGGGGGGAGATCCTGCTGGACGGGCAGAATATCAGGAAGGCGACGCTTGAGAGCCTGCGAAGCCGTATCGGCGTGGTCCAGCAGGATGTGTATCTGTTTTCCGGCAGCGTTTATGACAATATCGCTTATGGCCGTCCAGGCGCGTCGAAGGACGAGGTGATAGGGGCTGCAAAGCTTGCCGGCGCGCATGAATTTATTAAAGCTCTGAAAGATGGGTATGATACCTATGTAGGCGAGCGCGGCGTGAAGCTGTCAGGAGGGCAGAAGCAGCGGATCAGCATTGCAAGGGTATTTCTCAAAGAGCCGAAGGTGCTGCTGCTTGACGAGGCCACGGCGGCGTTGGATAATGAGAGCGAGCACGTGGTGTCAGAATCCCTTGATAAGCTGGCGGCGGGGCGGACGACGCTGACCATCGCCCACCGGCTGACGACCATCCGCGGGGCGGACCGGATCCTGGTGCTGTCCGGAAGCCGGATTGTCGAGGAGGGAAACCATGAAGCGCTGATGGAGAGAAGAGGCGTTTATTATCACCTGTACACCTCGTCCGGCGCAGCGGAACAGCCTTGAGCGGCCTGCCTGGGCAGAAGGGCGCGTAAGTTAAAAGAGTAAACGGTTCGCAGCGGTTCGGGTTTTCTGAACCGTGAGACGGCTATGATCTGGAGGAAGAAATGAAAATTGCGGTAGTGACAGACAGCAACAGCGGGATTACGCAGGCAGAGGGGAAGCGGCTGGGCATTTTTGTGCTTCCCATGCCGTTTATGATTGACGGGCAGGAGTATCTGGAGGATATTACGCTCACCCAGCCGGAATTTTATGAACGACTTTCCGGGGGCGGGGATATTGCCACCTCCCAGCCGTCGCCCGAGGCGATACTGGAGCTCTGGGATCAGATACTGGAGGAGTATGACGAGATTGTCCATATCCCGATGTCCAGCGGCTTATCCGGCTCCTGCCAGACAGCTTCCATGCTGGCGGAGGAGTATGACGGGCGCGTCTGGGTGGCGGATAACCACCGAATTTCCGTGACGCAGCGCCAGTCCGTGCTGGACGCGCTGATGATGGCGGATTCCGGCATGGGAGCGGCCGAAATCCGGGACAAGCTGGAGGAAAGCGGCATGGACGCCACGATCTACATCACGGTTGACACCCTGAAATATTTAAAAAAGGGAGGACGGATCACGCCCGCCGCCGCCGCGTTGGGAACGCTTCTGCGCATCAAGCCTGTCTTAAGCATCCAGGGGGAAAAGCTGGACGCGTTTGCAAAGGCGAGGACCATGAAGCAGGCGAAATCCATGATGATTGCCGCGATCCGGCATGACCTGGAGACGCGGTGGGGAGATACGGACGGCAGCCGCGTTCACTTAGAGATTGCGCACACGCAGAACGGGGAGGCGGCGATGGCCCTGAAAGAGGAGCTGGCCCTGCTGTTTCCGGGGGCGGATATCCATGTGGATCCGCTGTCCTTAAGCATTGCATGCCATATCGGCCCCGGTTCCCTGGCGATTGCCGCGGCGAAGCGGATGGAATAGAGGCGCGGCATGACAAAATGGAAATGGAATTTTACCCGCTCTGTGGGGATGCGCGCGCCGCTTTTGATCTGTATTCTGGTGCTGACGCTGCTCCCGCTCCTGGTGCAGGCGCGGTTTATGTCCGGTTTTTTCAGGAAGAGCCGGATCGAGGAGAGCATGATTGAGGCGCAGAATAAATGCCTGATGCTCGCGAACCGGATGCGCAGCTCCGATTATATTAACGGCGCGCTCAGCAATACGGGAAATCCGTCCCTGGACGCGGAGCTGAATGTGACAGCCGATCTGTTCAACGGGCGGATCGTGGTGATTGACAGCAGCTACCGCATTATCCGGGACACCTTTGAGGTGGCAAAGGGGCGGTTCTGTGTGGTGGAGGAGGTTTTAAAGGCGCTTGACGGCGAGTCGGGAAGCCGCCTTAATGAGGAAAAGGATTATTTTTATCTGACGCTGCCAATCTACGGAAAGGCGGACGCCCCGGGGGCAGGCGGTAAGAAGCCGGAGGGCGATCCGGTGGAAGGAGCGCTTCTTATGACGGCCTCAACGGAGAGCGTGGCCCTTTTGGTGGAAAATGTAAACCACAGGGCGGGATTTTTCCAGCTTCTTCTGGCCTGTCTTGTGGCCGCCGCCGATTTTTTCGCGGTGGCGCAGCTTCTAAAACCCTTTAAGCGCCTTTCCCAGCAGCTTGGCCTGGTGGCGGAGGGAAATCTGGATCAGGAGATTGAGGTCAATGATTATCTGGAGACGCGCGACATATCGGGCTCCGTGCGCGAGACGATCCGCCGGCTGAAAGATGTGGATCAGTCGAGGCAGGAATTCGTTTCCAATGTCTCCCATGAGCTGAAAACGCCCATCACATCGATCCGCGTCCTCGCCGACTCGCTGATGGCCATGGAGGACGCGCCGGTGGAGCTGTACCGGGAGTTTATGGTCGATATTTCGGATGAAATCGACCGGGAAAATAAGATCATCGACGATCTGCTGACGCTGGTTAAGATGGATAAATCGTCCCCGGATCTGAATATCAGCTCCGCCTCGGTCAATGCGCTGCTGGAACAGATCCTAAAGCGTGTCAGGCCCATTGCCAAAAAGCGCAATATCGAGCTGATCTATGAGAGCATCCGCGAAGTGACGGCGGATGTGGACGAGGTGAAGCTGTCCCTGGCGCTTACGAATCTGGTGGAGAATGCGGTCAAATATAACCATGAGGACGGCTGGGTGCGCGTCATTCTTGATGCAGATCATAAATTTTTCTATGTCAAAGTGATTGACAATGGCGTGGGCATTCCGGAGGAATTCCAGTCCAAGGTATTTGAACGGTTTTACCGGGTGGATAAGGCGCGCTCCAGGGAGACGGGCGGGACGGGCCTCGGGCTTTCGATCACGAAGAGCATTGTGATGCTGCACCAGGGCGCGATCAAGCTTCTGAGCAGGGAAGGCGACGGGACTACGTTTACGGTGCGTATTCCGTTAAACTACATTCCATAGGAAAAGAGGGACGGCGTTTGAAGCAGGAGAAGAGACAAAAGGGGAGAGCGGACATCCGTCCGGTATTGTGCGCGCTGTGTATCCTCATGGGCCTCCTTTTTTCGGCCTGTAAGGAAACGGGCGCGCAGGAGGAGCCGGCGGACGGGGTCTATCAGATTTATTACTTAAATTCCAACCGGACAAAACTGGCGGCGGCCAGCTACAAGACGCAGACAGACGATCCGGATCTTCTGCTGGGCGAGCTGGCGCAGCAGATTTTAAAGGCGCCGGATTACCCGGATTATCAGGCGATTCTGGGAGATCGGACAGCGCTTCTGGGGATCCAGAAGGAGGACAACATCCTTTATCTGAATTTTAACCGCGAATACAGCGCGGCTAAGCCCTCCAGGGAGATTCTCTGCAGGGCGGCGCTTGCCAAGACCTTTACCCAGATACCGGGCATTGACTATATCAGCATCAACTGTGACGGCCAGCCGCTGTGGGACAGCCACGGGAATCCGGTCGGAGCCTTTTCCGGATCGGATTTCGTGGAGAGCGTCTCGGATGTCAACTCCTTTGAGCGCGTGGAACTGAAGCTCTATTTCGCGAATGAGGCGGGGGACAGTCTCGTCCCTGAGACGCGGGAGCTGGTCCACAATATCAGCACTTCCATGGAAAAGCTGGTCGTGGAGCAGCTTCTGGCCGGCCCGCAGGGCGGCGCAGGGGCCGTTCTGCCAAAGGATACAAAGATCCTGAATGTGTCTCTGACGGACGGCGTGTGCTACGTCAACCTAGACGGCAGCTTCTTAAACGGCAACCCGGATATGGCGGAGTATATCCCGGTCTATGCGCTTGTGAATTCCCTGACCGAGCTGCAGACCGTGACAAAGGTGCAGATAACCGTGGCCGGATCGGCGGACGTTATGTACCGCAATGCGATATCCCTGGCGTCGCCGCTTGGGCGGGAGGAGAAATATATTCAGGATTAAGGAGGGAAAAGGAACATCAAACGGCCATTTTTGTGGATAACAGGGGCTTTTGTACTTGGAGAGGTCGCAGCGTACTGGTTCTGCAATATGGCAAATGGAAATACGGGGCGCATGGCGTCCGGCGTATTGCTGCCGGCTGTCTTTTATCTGCTCTGCATATGCAGAAAACAATGCGCGCCCGGACGGCTTCTTTTGGCCCTGTGTTTCGCGGCCGGGGCGCTGCGGATGGGCGCGGAGCTTCGGCCGAACCCTCTGGAGGCGCGCCTTGAGAGGGAGGGAGCCATACCCTACGCCAGGGCGGAAGGGCGGATTGTCCGCGTCTCAGAGAAAAACGGCTTTTGCAGCGTCCTTTTGTCGGACGCCACGGTTTATGCGGGCGGGCGGACATACAGGCAGAAGCGCCTGATGGTCAGCGCGCCGGAGGGCGGTTTTGAGGAATCGGCCCGCCTTAAGGCCATGGGAAAGCTGGAGCTTTATAAGGAAGCGCGCAATCCCGGCCAGTTTGACGCCCGCCTGTATTACCGCTCGCAGAAGATTTTCTGCGTTTTAAAGGCGCGGGAAGCAGAGGGGGAGGACGGGGAGGCGCCCCTGTTTTATCATCAGGCGCAGAGCTTTAAAAGGGCGGCGGGCCTTGCGGTGGAGGCCGTGTTCGGGCCAAAGGATCAGGGGATTTACCGCGCCGTCCTTCTGGGAGATCGGAGCATGCTGCCAGAGGAGGATGAGAAGCTTTTTGAAGACAGCGGGATTGCCCACATCCTGGCTGTAAGCGGCCTGCATGTATCCCTGATCGGCATGGGACTTTTCGGGCTTCTGCGCAAAGCCGGGGCGGGCTTTGCGGGGGCGGGGCTCTGCTCCGGCGCGGCGCTTGTATTCTACGCAGGAGTGACCGGGTTTGGCCCTTCCGTATACCGCGCAGTCTTTATGCTGCTCTGCTCGTTTGCGGCCATGCAGCTTGGGAGGACGTATGATCTGCTCTCGGCCATGGCGCTGTCGCTTTTGCTGCTTTCATGGGATTCGCCGCTTCTTCTGACAAGCGGGGGGCTCCAGCTCTCGTATGGGGCCGTGGCCGCCATCGGCCTTCGGGCGCAGTTGAAAAAGGACAGGGAGAAAGAGCTCCGGAGGGAAAAAGGGCCGGAAGAAGGGGAGAATGAAAAGAAGGGCGCGCCTTCCGGGAACGGGGCCCGGGGAAGCGCGGGGGCTCTCTTCGCCGGCCTGAAAGGCTCCCTGGGCGAATCTCTCGGCGTCAGCTTTGCGGTTCAGCTCGCGACGCTCCCGGCTCTTTTATACCACTTTTTTTCGTTCCCGCCATGGGGGATATTCCTGAATCTTCTGGTGCTGCCGCTCATGTCATATGCCGCCGCTTCCGGGATTCTGGCAGCGGGCCTGTGGATGCTTGGGGGACTTTTGGCGGATCTTTTTCCGGCGTTTCCGGGAGGGGTGTTTGCAGAGGCGCTGCGGTGGGCGGCCTGCGCATCGGCCGGGCCGGGGCATTACATCCTTGCGCTTTACCGCATGCTTTGCCGCGTATCGCTGTCCCTGCCGTTTTCATCCATTTTGGCCGGGCGGCCGGAGTGGTGGCAGACAGCGGTATATTACAGCGCCCTGGCATGGTATCTCGGGAACCGCGGCGGCCGGAAGCCGGGATCCCGGCTTAAACGGGGCGTCTGGGCCGCTCTGGCGGCGCTGTTTCTGTTCATACGCCCTGTGCGCGGGCTGGATATCTGGTTTATGGATGTGGGGCAGGGGGACGGCGTCCTGCTGCGCACGAATGATGCGGCTATTTTGTCAGACTGCGGGAGCAGCCAGGACAAATCCGTCGGGAAAAACCGTCTTGTCCCCTTCCTGAAAAGCCAGGGCGTGGGCCATCTTAATTTTATCCTTGTCAGCCACGGCGATGCGGATCACATGAATGGGATTATCTGGCTTTTGGAGGAGGAGACGGGCATCACGGCGGACTGCCTGGTTCTTCCCGCGGCGGGCCGGGGACAGGAGGTTTACGGGAAACTGGAGATGCTGGCGCGCGCGAAGGGGATGCAGGTGTATTATATGGCAAGAGGCGGGCGTATAAAGGCCGGGGAGCTTGTGCTTACATGCCTTCACCCGCAGGAGGAGACGCAGATCCCGCAGGAAACAGCGGACTGGACGGAGAATGCCGATCTGGCAATCCGGCGGTCCGGCTCCGAAAGCGGTACAAAGGACCGAAATGGCCACAGCCTTGTTTTTTCTGTGGAATACGGGAGCTTTCGGATGCTTCTGACCGGAGATATCGGCGCGGATGAGGAGAGGGGGCTTCTCAAAGCCGGGCTGGGAGGAGAAGACTCCAAAGGCGCCGTTTCCATTTTAAAGGCGGCGCATCACGGCTCCTCGGGCTCATCATGCGGGGAATTCTTAGAGGCGATCCGGCCGGCCGCGGCTATCCTCTCCTATGGGGAGGGGAATTCCTACGGCCATCCGGCGGGGGAGACGGTTAAACGGCTGGACAGGCAGGGGTGCAGTCTGTGGCATACCGCGCGGTCCGGGGCGATCCGGGCGCGGACAGATGGGAAGACGATGCGGATCAGCGGATGGCTGGCAGTTGGCAGGCGGCGCTTGAGCGGTTTTGTTGTTACAGTTCAGCCTCCCGGCTAAACTGCAATAAATGATGCACAGAAATTGTGTTTTCTGCAGAATATCGCGCTTGCAGCCTCGGGTTTTCTGTGACCTTCGCTCACAAAAAACACCTCGCGGAGTCGAAGGCTGAACTGTTACGTTTTGTTCAGGGAGATGAAGATGCAGACATTAAATGAGGATATAAAAACACGGCAGTTTAAACCCGCGTACCTTCTCTTCGGAGAGGAGGCATTTTTAAAACAAAGCTATAAAAGAAAGCTAAGGGAAGCCATAACGGGCGGGGATACGATGAATTACCATTCTTTCCAGGGAAAAGGGCTGGATGTAAAGGAGATCATAAGCCTTGGGGATACCATGCCGTTTTTCAGTGAGAAGCGCCTGATTCTGATAGAAGACAGCGGCTTTTTTAAAGCGGCGTCGGACGAGCTTGCCGCCTGGCTGCCGGCCATGCCCGGGACGACCTGCCTTTTATTTGTGGAGGAGGCGGTGGATAAGCGCGGTAAGCTTTATAAGCGGGTAAAAGAGCTGGGGTATGCGGCGGAGATGAAGCGGCAGGACAGCGCGCAGCTTGCGCGCTGGGCGGCCTCTATCCTGGCGAGAAACGGGCGGAAGGTGACAGGCGCGACAATGAATCTCTTTTTAGAGCGGACCGGGGACGATATGGAACAGATCTGGATGGAGCTGGAAAAGCTGATCTCGTATACCATGGGCTCGGATGTGGTCACGCCGGAGGATGTGAAGGCTATTACCAGCGTCCAGGTGAGCAGCCGTATCTTTGAGATGGTGAACGCCATGGTGGCGGGAAACACGAAGCAGGCCATGGGCCTGTTTCAGGATCTCCTGTCCCTGAAAGAGCCGCCGATGCGTGTTCTGTTTCTGATTGCCAGGCAGTTTAACCAGCTTCTGCAGGTAAAAGAGCTGACAGAGCAGAAAAAAGGGCGGGGCGAGATTGCGTCCCAGCTTAAGGTTCCCCCGTTTGTGGCGGGGAAGCTCTCAGCGCAGGCCGGCGCATTTTCAAAGAGGGAGCTTGTGGAGCTGGTAAATGAATGCGTGGAGGCAGAGGAGGCAGTGAAGACAGGGCGTATGGACGGAAGGCTTGCCGTGGAGCTTCTGCTGGTCGGGCGCGGGAAGGGACAGGCGTCCTATTCCAGGATCGGGTAATTCATGTCGTACAGCAGGTTATTTGCCTCGATCAGGGAGAGGCTGTGCTGAAGGGCAAATAAAATCACGCTGTCCCGCCCGAGCCGGGCATAGAGCGGGGCGTAGCCGGTGGCTTTTAAAAGCTGCTGCGTTTCCGCGTCAGAGAGCGGAAACGCAAAGCAGATGGCCAGGACTTTATCGCGGGACGGATTCTTTTTGCCGGCCAGGATGTCGTATACATAGCCGCGATCCAGGCCGGAGGGGCGGATCAGGCTGCTTTTTTTCATATGTCTCTCAAGGATCAGGCGGGCCAGGTAGTCGGAGAGGGGAACTGGCTGTATCAGATCGTCCGACGCGCCGTTAATATAGGAGGATGCGTTTGGCGAGCGTTTCAACAGCTCTAATAATTCGCCGGTTGTTTTTTTCATGCTCAAAAACCTCGTTTGAAGAATCTGTGTAAATGGAACAGTTCAGACAAGGCATCTTCTTGCCCGTCTAAACTGTTACGTTTCAATAGTATCATTTATCTGGGAGAAAAGTCAATGATGGAGAGGGAGGATTGGAAGCTTGCGTACCTGGAGGAGAACTTTGAGGAGCTGACATGCCTTAGCGGGAAGCCGGAGACCGGCGTGTTTCTTGTGAAGAAAAAAAGCGACGGGAAGATTTATGTGAAGAAATATATGGATCCCCGGTCGGCGGCCGCCTGTGGAAGGCTCAGGGGATTGGTGAACCGGAATATTGCAGAAATCCGTGACGCAGCGTGGAACCATGAAAAAGGCATGGTGATCGAAGAGTTTATTAATGGAAACACACTCGCGGAGCAGATGGAGAAGGACGGCCTTTTTGAGGAAGAAAGGGCGTGTAATATCATCAGGGACATCTGCAGCGGCCTTTTTGCGATCCATAATATGGGTATGGTGCACAGGGATATCAAGCCGGAAAATATTATGATTTCCAATGACGGGGTCGTCAAAATCATTGACTTTGGGATTATCCGGCTGGTAAAGGAGGGCGGGACACAGGACACTGTGATTCTCGGGACAGCCGGCTATGCCGCGCCGGAGCAGTTTGGCTTTATGCAGACAGACGCAAGAGCGGATATCTATGCGGTGGGCGCGCTGCTTAATAAGCTCCTGACCGGAAATCTGCCGGCCCAGGGTTTATACAGCGCCGATCCGCTCTGCTCCATTATCAGGCGGTGCATTGAGATAGACGCGAGGAACCGGTTCCAGACAATACAGGAGCTGAAGCGGACAATTGAGACAGAGGCTGGTCGGACAGGCCCGCGATGGAAGGGAGCGCCCGTATGGCAAAAAGCGCCCAGGAAGAATGAAAGGCAGGGCCGCATCGGCCGTATCATCCGGGGAATTCCCGGTTTCAGGACAAGAGAATCAAGGAAAAATGCGGCGGCCGCCGCCGGGTACGCATTTTTGCTGATAGGGGGCTGGGGGATGGTGAGGCAGAACAGCTCTTCTGCGGGCACATTTTTCTTGGAGCTGATTGCTGTGTCCCTGTATCTGTGGGCGGCGACGCTGATCGCCTTTAATGTCGCGGACTGGGACAGAAGGCTGTATCCGGTGCTCCTGCTTCCGAAGAAGGCGGCGCTTGTCGTACGCATTATTGTATGGGTTATTTTGTTCAGCCTGGGAGTGGGCCTGGAGGATTATGTGAAATACAACCTGATGGGGATGGAGAGTTTACACTAGAGCGTGTTTGAAAATTCATTCCTGGCATCTGCACGCCCCACTTCGCGGTATATTTGTGCCAAATTCACTTAACGCAGCCCGCTGCGCCGCGTTCATTTGGCACAAATCTCCCACAAAGTGGCACGCACAGCTACCAGAAAGCAATTTTCAAACACGCTCTAGGAACGCTCTTTAACGAATATCGGCCATATCGGGGCAGAGGAGGAAAACGGTTATGTCAGAATTAACATTGATGATGAATATCGGTAAGGAGATGGCTGGAAAGCTGACGGCAGTCGGGATTGACTCGCCGGAAAGGCTGATGGAGGCAGGCGCGAAGCAGGCGTTTGTAAAGCTGAAGGAAGCATATCCGAACGTCTGCCTGGTGCATTTATACGCCCTGGAGGGCGCGGTGCAGAATATGGAATTCAACGCCCTTTCTGAAGAGACGAAAAAGGATTTAAAGGAGTTCAGCGATTTTTTAAAGAAATGACAGACAACCCAAAAGAGACTCTGCCACACCATACAGAGTCTCTTTCAGGTTCGTATAAAAATCCGGCTTTCACATGCGCTTAAGCCAGCGTATTCACAGCCTTTGATAAACGGGATACCTTGCGGGAGGCGGTATTGTCGTGATAAACTCCCTTGGAAGCAGCCTTGTCAATCTCGCTGGTGGCGGCTAATAACGCAGCCTGTGCGGCAGACTTGTCGCCTGCGGCAATCGCGGCTTCCACCTTCTTGCAGGCGGTTTTAACCTTGGAACGGATCGCTTTGTTTCTTGCAGCTCTTGTCTCTGCGACTAAAATTCTCTTTTTAGCAGATTTAATGTTTGCCAATTGGTACACCTCCATTGAATATGTGATTATGAAAATAAAAGATTAAATTTTGTATTTGGTTTGCATCAAAACCTGGACACGGACAGTTTAATGTAAACATACTGTTATATTCTAGCGAATAAAGGGGAGGATGTCAATATCTATTTTGGTACAATATACAAAATAAAGATTGATCAATCCCTGCGTTGATGGTATGATTAATTACTATGAAATACACTTTTAAGAGGTTTTAATTATCATGAAAAAGTTTCGTACGTTAAACCACAAAATCATCTTTTATGTGATGTTCGTTTCCATCTGCCTGGCGCTGCTGATTACAGTGATCATGTCATTCGGAAGCATCCGCTCCACGAATGTGATACTGCTGGATAACATGCGGATCACCGCGAGGATTGCCTCCCAGAATATCAGCTCCAATCTCCATCTCCTGACAGAGCGGATGTACACCCTCTCTTCTGAAGATACGTTCCTGTCCGAATCCGTGACAAAGGAGCAGAAGGAGGCGCGCATAGACGAGGCAGAGACGCTGATAGAGTTTGTATGGCTCGCGGCCTACGATACCTCGGGACATAAGCTCTATGGGGATGAGACGGCGCCGGATTCGGTTGCGGATACAGGATACTATGCGCAGATAGAGAAAACCGGCAGTACGGTGATCGGAGAGCCGTACCGGCAGGAGGGCCTCTGGCAGCTCTGTGTGGCAGTCCCTTTAAAGGATGAGGAAGGGATCACCGGCTATCTGGTGGGAAGCTATAAGTATGATCTGTTAAATGATGTGCTAAGCCTTTTGATTCTGGGAAATACCGGGACTGCGATTATTCTGAATGAGGACGGAACCGTGATCGGCGATCGCGAGCTGGAAAATGCCGCCGGCCGGCAGAATGTGTATGAGCTTTATCCCTCGGAAAAGAATGCCAGAGTGTTTGACAAGGCGCTGGAGTTCCAGACCGGTTCTGCGATCATACGTGAGCACGGCGTGCGCCATTATGCCGGCTATGCGCCAATTCCCGGGACGAACTGGTCGCTTCTTGTGGATGTGCCGCAGGTGGATTATATGGGCACGCTGCTGTTTTCAGAGCTTGTGACGATCATACTGACGCTTCTTCTGCTGTTTATATCAGCGGCGCTGATTATTCCCCTGGCGGGGAAGATATCAGGTTCCCTGTCGCTGGCAACAGGGCGGCTGCAGGCGCTGGCGGACGGGAACCTGACAGAGAAAGTCGTTCCTTCAGCCAGCAATGATGAGACAAGAATTCTGACCTCCGCGCTGGCGAAAACGATTGAAAGCTTAAACTTGTACATACAGGATATCAGGGAATGCCTGGGGGCGCTGGCCGCCGGCGATTATACGGTGGAGATTCCGGACGGATTTCACGGTGATTTTATCTCCATCCGCGATTCGCTGAGCCATATCGCCCTGTCCCTGAATCAGACCATGGCGCAGATGAGCCGTTCCGCAGTGGAGGTGAACCGAAACTCCAGCGGGGTTTCAGGCTACGCCAGGGAGCTTTATGACGGCTCTGTCAACCAGTCTGCGCTGCTTGAGCAGCTTGTAAAGAGCATGGATGATATCCAGGCATCCATCCGGCAGAACGAGGATAATGCCCGGCAGATCGAGGCATGCTCTGAGAATGCGAAGGAAAAGACGGCTCTGGGAGCCGGCTATATGCAGGATATGTTAAGGACCATGAACGAAGTTCACGACGCGGTGGCGGAGATCTCAAAGATCAGTAAATTGATAGAGGACATTTCCAATCAGACGAACCTCCTGTCACTCAACGCCTCAATTGAGGCGGCGAGAGCGGGAGAGGCGGGGCGCGGCTTTATGGTGGTCGCCTCTCAGATTGGCCGCCTGTCCAGGCAGACGGCGGACGCCCTGCATCAGACCATGGATATCATAGAGCATTCCACAACGGTGATTCGGCAGGGGCTTGACACGGCGGATCAGACGGCAGGCGCGTTTGGCCAGATCCGCGAGGTGACGGAGCAGTACCGCGATATTTCCGAGAGGCTGTCTGTGACGGTGGAGGAGCAGACCAGATCCGTTAAGACGGTCAACACCCAGCTCATGTCCCTCCGGGAAATCGCCGACGCAAACCGCGATCTGGCGCAGGAGACGGATAAGATGGCGGCTGATTCGCTCGCTCAGTCAGAGGGCCTGAAAGACTATGTGGCCCGGGTGAAGGTAAAGGATCCGGGACATCTAACGTCATGAAACAAAATCAGGCGCGGCGGGATGCCGGAGATATATAGTTCCTGACGAGGAGGATTGGAATGATGAAAAAACGAATTTTTTTTGGCGCCGTATTTCTTTCCCTGCTGCTTTTGCTGGGAGTCTGGGTCAGCCGGGCAGGCGCAAAGGAAATGCAGGACGGCTTTTATACAGCGGAAATGGCGGATTACTCCCATGGATGGAAGGAGTACCTCTGTATTCTGGTAAAAAATGACAGGATTGTATATGCGGAATTTAATGCAAAGGATCCGAGCGGGTATATCAAGGCGTGGGATAATGCATATATGCAGAATATGCTGTCTGCAGGCAGCACATATCCCAATGAATACACCCGCAGTTATGTGGCGCAGCTCATTGAAACACAGAATCCGCAGGAGGTGGACACGGTGTCAGGAGCCAGCAGCTCCGGCGGGAATTTCGCAAAATTATCGGCTGCGGTAATAGAACAGGCGAAAAAGGGAGATACTTCTATTGTGGTTGTGCAGTAGGAGCGATACAGACCGGTTCCGATCATTGGAACTGTTACAGCTCCTGCGGGGCGGAGGAAGAAATGAAAAATGATTTATTGACAATAGGGGGGCTGACGGTACACGGCTACGGGCTGATGATTGGCATTGGCTTTGTAGCCGCCTACCTGCTGACAGAATACCGTGCAAAGAAGCGGGGCATGGACAGTGACATCATCCTTTCCCTGGCGTTTTATACGATCGTGTCAGGGATTGTGAGCGCCAAGCTGCTGTACTATGCGACCGTATTTGACGAGATACTCGAGGATCCCGGGATGCTTTTAAATCTGGGGGACGGCTTTGTGGTATATGGGGGCATCATCGGTGGGGTTCTCGGAGGCTGGCTGTTCTGCCGGATAAAAAAGCTTCCCTTTTTCGCTTACTTTGATCTGGTGGTTCCGGCTGTGGCGCTGGCGCAGGGGTTTGGGCGCATCGGCTGCTTTCTGGCGGGGTGCTGTTATGGGCTTCAGATGGAGACGCCCTTTTCGATTGTTTTTACGAATTCCGATTTTGCGCCCAATGGCGTGCCGCTGCTCCCTGTGCAGCTCATGGCAAGCGGGCTGGACTTTATCCACTGCCTGCTTCTGCTTGCGGCCTCGAAGCGCCTTAGGGCGGATGGTCAGACGGCGGCTCTGTATCTGATCTGCTACAGCATCGGGCGCTTTGCGCTGGAATTCCTGCGCGGGGATCTGATCCGAGGTTCAGTGGGGCGGCTCTCGACCTCCCAGTTTATCTCCCTGTTTATCCTGGCAGGCGGGATTGCCCTTTTTGCGGCGGCGCCGCGCATACAGAAAAAAAAAAGGTAACAGCGGCTAAGGCTGTTACCTTTTTTTGTTACTTTATTTTTTGCCGCTCCAGCAGTATGTACACAGCTTGCACGGGGAGAGGCCGATAGAGGCCACCAGATCGTCAAGGCGGTGGAACTGGAGAGAGGTGAAGTTCAGCTTTTTGCGGATCACCTCCACCATTTCTTTATAGTTCTGGCTGTCCGGATCCGCGTAGTCGGCTAAAAGATCGTCCGATACCTGGTCGCCCTCCCGCTCGCGGATGATGCGGCGCGTGATCAGATCCAGCTCTGAATTGGAGCGCGAAAAGTTCAGATAGAGGCAGCCGAAGAGCAGGGGCGGGCACGCGGGTCGGATGTGGACTTCTTTTGCGCCGCTCTGGTACAGGAATTCCGTGGTTTCGCCAAGCTGGGTTCCGCGGACAATGGAGTCATCGATGAGCAGCAGGCTTTTATTGCGGATCAGCGCGTCTACAGGGATCAGCTTCATACGCGCGATTAAGTTTCGCTGGTTCTGGCTGGTGGGCATAAAGGAGCGCGGCCAGGTCGGCGTATATTTGATAAAAGGACGGGCAAACGGGATGCCGGATTCATTGGCGTAGCCGATGGCGTGGGCGATACCGGAGTCCGGGATGCCGGCAACGAGATCCGCGTTGGAGTGATCCCGCGCGGCCAGCATGCGCCCGCAGTCATAGCGCATCTTTTCGACATTGACACCCTCATAGGAGGAGGTCGGGTAGCCGTAATACACCCAGAGGAAGGAGCAGATCTTCATCTCGCTCCGGGCAGGGCTTAAGGATTCCACGCCTTCAGCCGTCATCTTGACGATTTCACCGGGGCCGAGCTCGCGATAGTCCGTGTAGCCAAGGTTAATATACGCAAAGCTCTCAAATGAGACGCAGTAGGCGTCCGTTTTCCGGCCGATGACCGCCGGGGTGCGGCCCAGCCGGTCTCTGGATACGTAGATGCCTTCAGGCGTCAGAAGAAGGATACTCATAGAGCCCTGAATCTTCTCCTGCGCGAGCAGCAGTCCGTCCAGCAGGGATTCGCCCTGATTGATGATCGAGGCGACCAGCTCTGTGGCATTGATTCTGCCGCCGCTCATCTCCATGAAATGAATGTGGCCCTTTTCATAGGCGTCGCTGACCAGATCTTCCTCATTATTTATTTTTCCTACGGTTGTGATCGCATAACTGCCCAGATGGGACTGAATTAAGAGAGGCTGTGGTTCCATATCAGAGATGCAGGCAATTCCCATATTCCCTTCCAGCTCGTCCACATCCCGTTCAAATTTCGTGCGGAACGGGGTATTTTCGATATTGTGGATCGAACGGTTGAAGCCATTGGGGCCGTATACGGCCATGCCGCCCCGGCGGGTTCCCAGATGGGAGTGGTAATCCACGCCGAAAAACAGATCCAGCGCGCAGCTTGTTTTAGAGGTTACGCCAAAAAATCCACCCATGTTTGATTTCCTTTCATGTTTAGCCAATTTACAGGTTGTCTGTTTACATCCCTGCCGGGTCTGGCCCGGCAGATCTGATGAGGATCATGTTTATCATAGCACAGATTGGGGATTAGTAAAGAATTTTTAATGCAAAAGTGATAGATTTTTTCCATTTTTTTGTTACAATAGAAAAGTATGGGTTATTGCCGCGGGCAGTAACGGATACGGCGCAGCAGATGGATACGTCTCCCTCTATTTATATCATAATTGCCTGTTTCAGGACATATAGATAGTAGGAAGGAAGAGGAAAGGAAGCAGAGAAGACGGATGAGACGAAATGCAACACAGGTAAAACGATGGACAACGATTTTTCTTACGGCCGCATGTATGCTGGGAGCGACGCTGATGGCCTACGCGAAGGATCCCACGGGCCCGGCTCTGGAGGCCGGCGCCGCACAGGAGATGGACGGGCCGGCGGCGCCGGAGGAGGAAAGCCAGGCAGAGGAGCCGCAGGAGTCCCAGGAGGCGCAGGACGGCGCCGTTTCGGATGGACAGGAAACGCCGCCGCAGCCGGAGGAGAGCCGGACGGACGGGCTCGTGCTCAGCGGCGGGCGGTATCTGGATCCGAATGCCCCCATGGTGGCCCTGACCTTCGACGACGGCCCGTATGCCCCGGTGGGAAACCGGATTATGGACAGTATGGAGCAATACGACGGCCGCTGTACATTCTTTGTAGTAGGGGATCGCGTGGCGTCGTACCAGGCTGAGATTCTCAGGATGTATCAGAACGGCCATGAGATAGGGAACCATACATATAACCACAAGTATCTGGACAAGCTGAGCGCCGAGCAGGTGAGAAACCAGGTGGAGCTGTGCAGGCAGGCGGTGGCCTCTGTCACAGGGGAAGCGCCGGCGCTGGTCCGTCTTCCGGGAGGCCGCAAGAACGGCACGGTGCTGGCCAACATTCCGTATCCGATTATTATGTGGAATTTAGATACGCGCGACTGGAAGACCAGGAATGCCTCCAGCAGCATCCAGAGCGTGCTTGGAGGAGTGAAGGACGGAGATATTATTCTTATGCATGAGCTCTATAACGCGTCCGGCGACGCCGCTGTGGCGCTTATCCCGGCCCTTAAGGAGCGGGGCTTCCAGCTTGTGACAGTCAGCGAGCTGGCGCGGTTCAGAGGCGGGCTGCAAAACGGCGCTGTCTATTACAGCTTTGGCAGATGATACATAAAATCCGGAGGGGTTTCTAAAGTTGTGGCAGCGCCTGGCCGCTTCTGCGGCATAACCGTCCGGATCATTTTGGATGCCTGCGCGGCGGATGCAGCGCGCAGGAACCCCGGACCGGCCTTTGTGAATATCCTATTAATAAGAGTGGAGAGAAGGCAGGTCACGGATTCGTGGATCAGGCAAAAGCATGGATTCATTGCGACGGCGCATACCGTCTGGGCCTGACAGGAAAAGGCATTGGGGTCGCGGTTCTGGATACGGGGATTTATCCGCACCGCGATTTTGACAATAGAATAACCGTATTCCGGGATGTGGTAAAAAAACGTTCATTTCCCTATGACGATAATGGACATGGGACGCACATCGCCGGGATCATCGGAGGAAACGGGGCTTCATCGGATAAACGGTATCAGGGTGTGGCCCCGCGTTGTAATTTAATCTGCTTAAAGGTGCTGGATCATAAGGGAAACGGGTCGGCCGCCGATGTCCTGGCGGGGCTTAAGTGGGTGGAACGCCATAAGGAGAAGTACGGGATCCGGATTATCAATATTTCCGTCGGTTCTTTTGCGAAAAAAGGGATGAGCGAGGATTCGGCGCTGGTGCGCGGCGTGGACGCCGCCTGGGATGCGGGCTTTGTGGTGGTGGTGGCGGCAGGAAATAACGGTCCGGGAAGCCGCACAATCACCACGCCCGGGATCAGCCGCAAGGTCATCACCGTGGGGTGCTCCGACGATTACAAAGAGGTCGATGTGGCGGGAAGCCGCATGATCGATTATTCGGGCCGGGGGCCGACCAGCGCATGTATCTTAAAGCCTGATATCGTAGCCCCCGGCTCGGGTATTGTGAGCTGTGCGCCGAGGCCGGGGGGATACATGGTAAAAAGCGGCACATCCATGTCAACGCCTGTCGTATCCGGGGCGCTGGCCCTGCTTCTGGAACGCTATCCGGAGATGACCAATGTGGACGTTAAACTTCGGATCCGGGAACGGGCCGTGGATCTGGGCCTTCCCAGAAATCAGCAGGGATGGGGCCTTCTGGATGTCGGGCGGCTGATCGAGTAAACGGCCGGCGGCATCCGGAAGGCAGGTCAGCGGACAAACCGGAGGATATCGCGGTTTTCTCCGAGAATCACCATCGCGTCCCCTTCCTTGAACACATAGTCCGGTTCGGGAAGGGGATGGAGCTTTTCATTGTATTTGACGGCAAGAATCGAGAACCGGTATTTTTTCCGCACATTCACATCTATAATCGTCTTTCCGATCCAGTTCTCCGGGACCGGGATTTCATAGATGGAGTGCTCCTGCGTCAGTTCAATAAAGTCAAAGATATTGTCCGAGCTGTAGCGGACCGCGGCCCGGATGGCGGTCTCCTTTTCCGGATACACGACCTGGTCAGCCCCGTTGCGCAGCAGGAATTTGGCGTGTATATCGCGGCTGGCCCTGGACACCACAAATCGGGCGCCCAGATCCTTTAAGAGAGAGGTGACCTCCAGGGAGCTCTGGAAATTGTCGCCGATGGCGACCATGCACACGTCAAAATTGCGGATTCCGAGAGAGCTCATGTACTGCTCATTGGTGCAGTCCCCGATCTGGGCGTTGGTCACATAGGGGAGAGCGGCATTGATCCGCTCCTCCGAGGTGTCAATGGCCATGACCTCATGTCCCATTTCGTGCAGCTTCATGGCAATCGTTGAGCCGAAGCGGCCCAGTCCAATCAGTAAAATTGTTTTCATTCTGTTTCTCCAATCTATCAGTGTTATATAAAAGATGTATTAGTATACGGTACCGTTTCTAGCCGACGTTAATCCGTTCCTGCGGAAGAAGGACAGGGAGCTTTTTGCGGTTTGTCAGGGCGTACAGCATGGTCAGACCGCCTACGCGTCCGAAATACATCAAAAGGATCAGGATGATCCGCGAGGCTGCCGTGAGATCGCCTGTGATGCCCAGCGTCAGGCCGACGGTAGCGACCGCGGACGCGGCTTCAAAGGCAGCTTCCATCAGGGTGGCATGCTCAAGCCAGACGATCAGAAAGGATGCTGAAAACATGAGCCCTAAGTACATGGCCAGGATGGCGATGGCATTGCGCAGAATGTCATAGGGAATCCGGCGGTTAAAGCACTGGATGGTTTCCTGGTTCTGAAATACAGAGCGCACGCACAGAAGCGCCAGCGCCAGCGTGGTGGTCTTAATGCCTCCCGCCGTGGATCCGGGGGATCCGCCGACGATCATGAGGAGAATCGTCATCAACTGGGAGGACTCGGACAGCATGTTCAGATCAACGCTGTTAAATCCCGCCGTCCGGGGCGATATGGCCTGAAACAGGGAGGCAAGGATGCGCTCGCCGGCCGAAAGCCCGCTCCAGCAGTCCCTGGAAAATTCAAAAACATATAAAAACAGGGCGGGCAGAAGAATGAGGATCAGGGAGGTACACAAAACGATTTTGGACTGTAAATGGTAATGCCTCACATGCAGCCTGTGCGCCTTTATATCATCCCAGACAAAAAATCCGATTCCGCCCACAACGATGAGAAACATGAGCGGCACATTGATCAGCGCGTTTCCCGTATAGGACGTAACCGACGAGCAGGGGCCGCTTACCTCCCCCATGAGATCAAAGCCTGCGTTGCAGAAGGCGGAAACCGAATGGAACACGGAAAACCAGACGCCTTTTCCTACGCCCATCTGGGGTAAGAACTGAAAGGCCATGATAACAGCGCCCGCCGCCTCAAACAGGATCGTCCCGATCACAATAAAACGCGTCATGCGGACAATGCCGCCCACCTGCGGCGCAGAGATGGATTCCTGCATGACATAGCGCTGCTTTAAACCGATCTTGCGCCCGGAGAGAATGGTGATAACAACCGCCAGCGTCACCACCCCCATGCCGCCGATCTGAATCAGGATCAGAATCACAGCCTGCCCGAAGCCGGACCACCAGGTAAACGTATCATGCACAATCAGCCCGGTCACGCAGGTAGCGGAGGTTGAGGTAAAGAGCGCATCCAAAAACGGCGTAGCCGTCCCGCTTTTTGACGAGACAGGAAGGGAAAGAAGCAGAGCGCCTGCTAAAATGATAAGAAGAAACCCGCCTAAAATAATCTTGGCGGGAGTGAGTGACCATACATGTTTTCCAATCATAACGAAATAAGCTCCCCAATTAAAGATCAGTGTTCTGCCAGTTACTGTGTACAGGATGGCAGGAATGTATACAGTGGCTTCTGGTTTGATTATAAAGAGCGGGGGGCTTTATGTCAATGCGGGGAGAGGAAAAAAGTGGGATATATCGGTTATATGGTTACTGTGCACGGGCAGTATTCCGCGAGGTGTTTTTTGTGAGTGCAGCGCAGCGGAAGTCACAGAAAACCCGGGGACAGCAGCGCCAAGCCGCGTTTTTTGCGGTTTGTGTGCATCACGAACCGTAGTAACATTACATGCTACAATGCAGGCTGGCCGGCGCATCTGCTGCGCTGGCCGTACGAAAACATGGCGCCGGCGGGCGTCTGCCCATGAACAGTCCATCGTTCATGTCGTTCATGAGGCATCCGGGATCATCTTCCTCAGAGCGCGCATGCAGTGAAAGAAGGCCGGTATGAGAAAGGCGTCCGCGATGATCCAGGCAAGGGGAGAGGCAAAGCAGATGGCGATATAGCCTGTCAGAGGAACCAGGCAGAAACCGACAAAGGCCCTGCCGATCATCTCGCAGACGCCGGCCGCTACGGCTAAGAGGCTGAAGCCCATGCCCTGGATGGTAAAGCGCCATACGTTTACGATCGTAAGCGGGATGTAAAACAGAGAGTTATAAATCAGCAATTGGTGCGCCTGGCGGATCACCTCGGTTTCGCCTGCATCGACAAAAAGCAGAGGGATCCGGTCGCCGAAGAAATAGAGGACGGCGCATGCGATCACGGCGTAGGCGGCGCCCAGGGCGGTGGCGGAACGGACGCCCTGCCAGATGCGGTTTATTTTCCCGGCGCCCGCATTTTGGCCTGCATAGGTCGCCATGGTTCCTCCCAGGGCTTCAAAGGGGCAGCAAAAGAACAGGCTGACTTTTTGTCCGGCTGTCACAGAGGCGACGGCGGCGGAACCAAGGGAGTTGATGGCGGTCTGGATGACAACGGAACCAATGGCGGTTATGGAATACTGAAGCCCCATGGGAACGCCCATTTTACACAGTATGCCCGCGTGCCGGAGGCTCCATTCCAGTTCGGAGCGTTCCATTTTCAGAACCGGGTAATGCTTTTTCATGTACATGAAACAGAGGAACCCGGAAACCGCCTGGGAAATGACGGTGGCATAAGCCGCTCCAGCCACTCCGGTCTGCAGCCATACGATAAAGAGCAGATCCAGAAGGATGTTTAAAAAGCTGGAAAAGACGAGAAAATACACGGGCGTTTTTGAGTCTCCCAGGGAGCGGATGATCCCGGCCAGCATATTGTACAGGTATGTGGCCGGGATGCCGATAAAAATAAAGAGGATATAATCATAGGCCTCGTCTATGATATTTTCCGGCGTCTGCATCAGAATCAGAATCTGACGGGCCAGGAGGCTTACGGACACGGTCATGACAGAGGCGAACAGAAAGGAGAGCCAGACTGCGTTGGCCACAAAACGGCGCATATCCTTATAGTCGCGCGCCCCAAAGCGCTGGGCAACCGGAATGGCGAAACCGGAGCAGATGCCGATGACAAAGCCATTGATCATAAAGTTGACGGCAGACGTAGAGCCTACGGAAGCTAGGGCATCGACGCCCAGAAATTTTCCGACAATGACCGTATCCACCATGCTGTAAAACTGCTGGAATAAAAAGCCGAACAGCATGGGAACGGCAAAGCCGAGAATAAGCCGGGCCGGGATTCCGTCCGTCATATCCTTAACCAGTGTTTTGGAAGCTTCCTGAGTCATGATTTGATCCTCCTCGTTTGTTGGCAGTTTCTAAAATTAAACTGCTACAAATTTTATTCGATAGCCGTTTGATTGACAATCAGGAATAGTGCCAAAAAAAGAGGGTAAAAAGAAAAAAATTTGTGCAGTAGACATTTCACAGGATTGATGGTATAATGACATTGCTTCTGAAATTAACATTTCGTTATATGACGTATCGTTTCGATAAGATCCCAGCATGAAAATTCAGGAAATAAAGCTTGACATTCCCGTCAGGATATACTATTATTTAGGAAAGAACATTTGTTCGTTTGCAACGTAAAGCGATTTGGAGGATAAGATGAATAAGGATGAAAAGCTGAAAGCATTGGACGCTGCGCTGATACAGATTGAGAAGGCGTATGGAAAGGGCTCTGTGATGAAGCTTGGCGATTCGCGGGTCAATTTGAATATAGAGACGATTCCCACCGGCGCTCTGAGCCTTGATCTGGCGCTGGGGCTGGGCGGGGTGCCGAAGGGGAGAGTGGTCGAGGTGTACGGCCCGGAATCCAGCGGTAAGACGACGGTGGCGCTGCACATGGTTGCAGAGGTGCAGAAGCGCGGAGGCATCGCCGGCTTTATCGACGCGGAGCACGCGCTGGATCCCGTGTATGCGAAGAATATCGGCGTGGATATTGACAATCTCTACATTTCCCAGCCGGACAACGGGGAGCAGGCGCTGGAGATTACGGAAACCATGGTCCGCTCCGGGGCGGTTGACATCGTGATTGTGGACTCTGTGGCGGCCCTTGTGCCAAAAGCGGAGATTGACGGCGAGATGGGCGATTCCCATGTGGGCCTGCAGGCCAGGCTGATGTCGCAGGCCCTGCGCAAGCTGACGGGTATCATCAGCAAGTATAACTGTATCGTGATTTTTATCAATCAGCTCCGCGAGAAGGTGGGCGTGATGTTCGGCAACCCGGAGACGACGACAGGCGGCCGCGCGCTGAAATTCTATTCGTCCGTGCGTCTCGATGTCCGCAAGATCGAGACGTTAAAGCAGGCCGGCGAGATCATCGGAAACCGCGTCCGTATCAAAGTAGTGAAGAATAAGGTGGCCCCGCCCTTCCGCGAGGCGGAATTCGATATCATGTTTGGCAAGGGGATTTCCAGAGAGGGAGATATCCTTGATCTGGCGGCCAGGGAAGACATTGTGGATAAGAGCGGCGCCTGGTATGCCTACAATGGCAACAAGATCGGCCAGGGACGCGAGAACGCGAAGAATTACCTGGCGTCTAACCCGGAGATATGCCGCGAGATTGAGCTGAAAGTCCGTGAAAAGTTTGGCTTAAACGACGGCGGCGCGCCTGCCCCGGAAAAAGAAGAGCCCCCGAAGGAAAAGCCGGGCCGGGAAGCGGCCGCGGCCAGAAAGCCGTCCGTTTTAGCCCCGGTCGGAGACGGGGCCGATAAGGCGGAGGAAACTGAAAAATCTGAAAAAGCGTAACGGTTCAGGGGTATCTGAGCTGTTGCGAAAAAGCGGAGTAAGGCGCCATATAACAAGGACTTATGTATATTGATAAGATAGAGCCCCTCGACAAGCGAAGGAGCAGAGTCTACCTGGACGGGGAGTTTGCCTTTGCCTTATATAACGGGGAGATACGCCGCTACAGGCTTGAAGAGGGATGTGAGATTGAGGAACCCCTGTATGAAGAGATTCTTCGGGAGACCGTCTGCCGCCGGGCGAGGGAGAGGGCGCTTTATCTCCTGAGGGATATGGACAGGACTGAACATGAGCTGCGCGCTAAGCTTAAAAGCGGCGGGTATCCGGATCCCGCGATCGAGGAGGCGCTGGCGTTTCTGAAAGAATACCATTATGTGGACGACGCGGCTTACGCCAGGAATTATGTGGAGGCCCACGGAGGGAAGAAGAGCCGCGCGCAGCTCATGCAGAGCCTGTGGAGAAAAGGGATTGACCGCGCGCTGGCAGAGGAGCTGTATGAGGAGATCCGGCCGGATACGGCTGAGCAGATCCAAAGGCTGCTCAGAAAAAAGGGTTATACCGGTCAGGAAGTGTCAAGGGAGGAAAAGGGAAAGCTGGCGGCTTACCTCATGCGCAGGGGATTCTCATGGGAGGAGGCCCGGAACGCATTGAACAGTTCAGCCTTCGACTCTGCGAGGTGTTTTTTGTGAGCGAAGGTCACAGGAAACCCAAGGGCAGCGCGTTGTAACAGTTCAGCCTTCGACTCTGCAAGGTGTTTTTTGTGAACGAAGGTCACAGAAAACCCGAAGGCAACAAGCGCGAAATTGTGCAGAAGGCACAAGTTCTGTGCATCATTTGTTGCAGTTTAGACGGAAGGCTGAACTGTAACAACGCGTTTGAGAGTCGCGATGAATATGCTTGACATTATGCCCAAAACCGTTTAAAATTAGTTTATTGTATTTTTGTACAATGAAAACTAAATAAGGAGGTGCTCCTGTGTCACAAGTAATAATTCCGATCATTACAGGTATTATTGTAGCTGCTGTCACTTGGTTCGCTGCGATCCAGTACCGCCAGAAGACATATGAGGCGAAAATTGGAAGCGCGGAAGAGCGATCAAGAGAAATCATAGATGAAGCATTAAAGGTAGCTGAGACAAAGAAGCGAGAAGCTCTCCTGGAGGCAAAGGAAGAGTCTTTAAAGACGAAGAATGAGCTGGAGAAAGAGACAAAGGAAAGACGGGCGGAGCTTCAGCGCTATGAAAGACGTGTATTGAGCAAAGAGGAAAATCTTGACAAGAAATCAGAAGCAATGGAGAAGCGGGAGGCGGGTTTAAACGCCAGAGAGGAATCCCTGAAAAAGAAGACGGCCGAGACAGAGGCGCTTTATGAGAAGGGGATGGAGGAGCTGGAGAAGATATCCGGGCTCACATCCGAGCAGGCAAGAGAATATCTGCTGAAATCCGTTGAAGAAGATGTGAAGCATGACACGGCAAAGCTGATCAAGGATCTGGAGGCAAGGGCAAAGGAAGAGGCGGAAAAGAAGGCCAGGGATTACGTGGTCACAGCGATTCAGCGCTGTGCGGCGGATCATGTGGCTGAGACGACGGTTTCTGTCGTACAGCTCCCGAATGATGAGATGAAAGGACGGATTATCGGCCGTGAAGGGCGCAATATCCGTACGCTTGAGACTCTGACGGGCGTAGAGCTGATTATTGACGACACGCCGGAGGCGGTTGTCCTGTCCGGTTTTGACCCCATCCGCCGGGAGGTGGCCAGAATTGCGCTGGAACGCCTGATCGTAGACGGGCGGATTCACCCGGCCCGTATCGAAGAGATGGTGGAAAAGTCACAGAAAGAAGTGGAAAGCATGATGCGCGAGGAAGGAGAGGCGGCTCTCCTGGAGGTGGGCATTTATGGGATCCATCCGGAGCTTGTGAAGCTGCTTGGCAAGATGAAATTCAGGACAAGCTATGGCCAGAATGCGTTGAAGCATTCGATAGAGGTAGCGCAGTTGGCCGGTCTTCTGGCTGCTGAGGTGGGCGTGGACGTCCGCACAGCGAAACGGGCCGGTTTATTACATGATATTGGAAAGGCGATCGACCATGAGCAGGAGGGCACACATGTCGAGCTGGGCGTGGCTCTCTGCAGAAAATACAAAGAGTCGGCAACCGTGATCAACGCTGTGGAAGCCCATCATGGGGACGCGGAACCGCAGAGCCTGATTGCATGTCTGGTGCAGGCTGCTGATACGATTTCAGCCGCAAGGCCGGGCGCAAGAAGAGAGACATTAGAGACATATACGAATCGCTTAAAGCAGTTGGAGGACATCACCAATTCCTACAAGGGAGTGGACAAGTCCTACGCTATTCAGGCCGGACGAGAGGTCCGCATTATGGTTGTACCGGAACAGGTCAGCGACGATGATATGGTTTTGATGGCCAGGGAGATTTCAAGAAGAGTTCAGGAAGAGCTCCAGTATCCGGGCCAGATAAAAGTGAATGTAATCCGTGAGTCAAGAGTCACGGAATATGCGAAATAGCGTAACAGCAAGGGAATCCGGGCAAGTTACGGGAAAACCGTTACCGCAGAATCTTCTGTCTATTGACAGAGTTTGGAGGGAGAACGGCGGCGGCAAAGCCTTCTGAAATGAAAAATAAAAGCCTTATAGACGGTTTCGTCTATAAGGCTTTTTCCAAAAAATCAGCAATCCGAAAGGAGAAAAAAGATGTCGGATGAAAAGAAGGGGCAGACGATGACCCCAAACAGCGCTTCAGGAAAGACGGCTCCGGTGGAACGGCTGGACCGGCAGTTAAAATACGAGGGCGCTATTTTAAAGATCTATGAGGATACGGTTCTGGTGAACGGCCATGAGGCAAAGTGGGATTTTATCCATCACGACGGCGCGGCGGCTGTGGTGGCGGTCACGCGGGAGGGAAAGCTTCTGATGGTGCGCCAGTACCGCAACGCGCTGGATCGCTACACGCTGGAGATACCGGCGGGAAAGCTCGACTATCCGGGCGAGCCGAAGATCGAGTGCGCCAGCCGGGAGCTGGAGGAGGAGACGGGATACCGGTGCGGGAAGCTGGAATACCTGTTGAGCATCAACACCACGATCGCATTCTGCGATGAGGCGCTTGATGTATTTCTGGCAAGAGACCTGGTTCCGTCCGCGCAGCATCTGGATCCGGAGGAGGAGATCTCCGTGGAGGAATGGGAGCTGCCGGATCTGCTTGAATTGATCTACAGCGGAAAGATGACGGACGGAAAGACCGTGGCCGCGGTTATGGCGTATGCCTGCAAGTACAGCGGTTTGTTACAGGCATAGTGAGAGCCGGCCGCACATATGATGGAAGAAAAGGCTGAGAGGCGCGGACAGGTAACGGTTTCAGGCTGTCTGGACTGTTGTGCAGACCGCTGAGAATGCGCTGCTCCCAGCGTTTGGGGTGATGTTTGTGAGATTGTATCATACATCAGAAAGTCCGTATCCAGTCTGGATGGCCCTGTTCTGTTTTTTTTCGGGAATCCTGCTGGGAACGGTGTGGGTGAACCGCATGGGAGCGAGCCTGAAGGAAGAGATCACAGGACTGGCCCCCCTTTACTGGAGCGTACACAATGTGAAAAGCTCTGTCAGCGCGGGGGAGATGGCGCTGCTGGCCGGCCGGCGTTTTCTGGCTGCCGGGATGATCTGGCTGAGCGGAATGACGCTGTTTGCGGTTCCGGGGCTCTGCCTGGCCGCTGCTTTTACAGGCTTTTCGCTTGGCTTCCTGATCTCCTGCATGACCGTACAGGCGGGGATAGGGGGGCTGGCTCTGTTTTTGCTGTCCGTTTTTCCGCAGGGGATTTTTTTCCTTCCGGTGGGTCTTATCCTTGCATCCTGGTCGCTGTCATCCGAAAACCGGCTTCATGGGGCTGGCTTTGCGGTCCTTCTTTTGCTGACAGCAGCGGGGACAGCCGCAGAGCTCTGGATCAATCCTCTTGTTATGCAGGGCGCGGATATGCTGCTGCACTGATGTACTAAGTTTCCATCGGCAGTCTTACCGTAAAGCAGCTCCCCTCGTCCGGCCTGCTTTTCACATGGATGCTCCCGTGAAGCAGTTCCACGATCCGCTTTGTAATCGAAAGCCCGAGCCCATTCCCGCCCAGGGCCGGATCCGAAGTGCGGCTGTAAAACTTTTCAAAAATCCGCTTCTGCTGTTCTTCATCCATACCGATCCCGGTATCAGCGACAGAAACCACTGCTTCATGGGACAAAACCTCCATCCGCACCATAAGCGTACCGCCGGGCGGCGTGAACTTAATAGCATTCTGGATCAGGTTGATCCATATCTGCAAAAGCAGCTCCGGGTTGCTGTAATACCGGACAGACGGAAGATCAATGTCCAGATCCAGGCATTTTTTCTCCCACAGAGGCTCCAGCATGAGGATGGCCTGGCGTATCTGCTCATCCAGCTTAAATGAAGACTGGTTGGTGACGATTTCCTGCTGCTCCAGGCGGGAGAGCAGAAGGATATTTCCAGCCATGGAGGAGAGCTGCCTTGTGCTGTCAATGATGATCCGGACGTACTCTTCTTCCTGGCTCCGGGAGAGGGACGGATCCTGTAAAAGGGTGGCATAGCCCTCGATGGCCGCCAGGGGCGTCTTGAATTCATGGGAAATGGTGGTGACAAAATCATTGCGCAGGGATTCGATGCTTCCAAGCTCCTGGACCATCCGGTTAAAGTTATCGGTCAGCTCTTTAAGCTCCCTGAGTGAATGGCAGGGCTCCACCCAGGCGGAAAAATCGCCTTTGGCCACCCGCTTGGCGGCCCGGCTGATATTTCCCAGAGGAAGGAGTATTCCAAACCACAGAAGCAGGGAGATGAGGATGCTGAGGCTTAAGCTTCCGAGAAAGAAGATTAAGGTGGGATAAATGTGGCGCATCCAGGGAACGTGGCGCCGGAGCTTCCAGGGCTCGCTGTCCACCAAAAAAGCGGTCAGCATTCCGGCCATGATCGGCATCAGGGACAGGATGCTGAAAATCAGGATGAGAAGCCCCAGCCAGTAAACGGGGAGATGGGAATGAAGCCGTTTCCCAAAAGAAAGCTTTTTCACGATTCCGATTTCACCACCTTATAGCCCAGCCCGCGTACGGTCATGATGAGGAAGTCGCCGCACTCCCGGAAACGCTCCCGCAGGCGGTTGATGTGGACATCCACAGTCCGCTCGTCCGTGGTGGAATCCATGCCCCAGATCTCATCCATGAGCTGCTGTCTGGTAAAAATTTTATTGGGATAGGACAAAAGCTTATATAAAAGATAAAATTCCTTCTGCGGAAGCAGCGTTTCCCGGCCGTCTATAGTGACGGTAAGGGCGTCATAATTGAGGACCGTATCGCCGCAGTGGATGCGCCGTTCCGTGGCGATGCGGGCGCGCTTTAAGAGAGCCCCCACCCGCAGAATCATTTCATTGACATCAATGGGCTTGACCATATAGTCGTCTGTGCCCGCCAAAAAGCCCTTCTGTTTGTCTTCAAACCGATCCTTTGCCGTGATGATCAGGATCGGAAGCTGATAGCCGCTTCCCCGCAGCGTCCGGATCAGTTCATATCCGTCCATGCCGGGCATCATGATATCCGAAATAATCAGATCAATATATTCCGAATCCAAAAGCTCCAGGGCCCGCGCCGCATTTTCAGCGGGAACAGCCAGATAGCCGTTGTTGGTCAGGACCGTGCAGAAAAGGGAGCGGAGTTTAAAATCGTCTTCCACAACGAGGATGTGAAACATGGATGTAACCTCCTGAAAATCGTTCCGTATTTGTTTAAAATGATTATAAACGAAGGGAATAAAAATGAAAAGATGTTTCACAGAATATTCTATTTCTGATTTGTATAGGTTAGTGTTCATGCCCGGCAACACACAAATTTTTCACCCTTCGTTTAAATTCAATTCATATTCAGTTGAATTTCGATTTACACAAAAATGCTATACTTCCCAGGAAATTAAAATAACAGCGGCAGGGCGGTTGGATTTACAGATCTGTCTTTTGCAGAGAGGAATGTGAAGAATGAAAAACAGAGAGTCAGCTTCATGCTGGGATGTGGTGAAACGTCATAAATGGCTTTCGATTGCGGGCCTTCTGGCTGTAGCGGCCGTGGCAGCGGCCGTGGCGGTGAAGGCGGCGGGAGGAAAAGGGGGGCAGGCAGGCGCAGCGCCTCCGGGAAGTATGGGGGGCGGCCAGATGAACCATGTCTCCACGGTCAATGCGGAAAAGCCGCAGCCGGGGACGATTGAGCGGACGACCAGCCTTTCCGGAACGGTGGAGCCGTCGGATGTGGTGTATGTGTACGCAAAGGCCGGCGGCGATGTGACGGCTGTCATGGTAAAGGCAGGGGATACGGTCGCGGCCGGGCAGCTTCTGTGTACGATCGATACGGATCAGGTGGAGAGCGCCAGAAATTCCATGGATTCCGCGGCGGTGAGCCTGTCCGAGGCCCAGAGCACCCTGTCGAGAATGCAGCTTTTGTACCAGGGCGGGGATATCTCGGATCAGGAGTGGGAGCAGTATCAGAACCGGGTGAAGACCGCAAAGCTTCAGTATGACGCGGCGAAGCTGAATTATGACCGGCAGGTGGAGTACAGCTCTGTGACAGCGCCGATCGGGGGCCGGATTGAGACATGCGATATAGAGGCATTTGACAGGGTGAACCAGAATGCGCAGCTCTGCGTGATTTCCGGGGAAGGAGAAAAGCGCGTATCCTTTTATGTGACGGAACGGGTGGTGGCAAAGCTTAAGCAGGGGGATGCGATCACGATCCGGAAGAACGGTGTGGAGTACCAGGGAAGCATCAGTGATGTGAGCACCATGGTAGACGAGACAAACGGCCTTTTTAAAGTAAAGGCAGAGCTTCCGGAGGCGGGGAGTATCGCGACGGGAAGCACCGTAAAGGTGACGGTGGTGTCAGACTGCGCAACGCAGGTGATGACGATCCCTGTGGACGCCGTTTATTATGACAATGGCGTGGGCAATGTGTACCTGTATGAGGACGGGACCGTACATAAACAGCAGGTGGAGGTAGGGCTCTATGATTCGGAGCGCGCCCAGATCCTCTCGGGCCTTACAGGGGAGGAGATGGTGATCAGCACCTGGAGCTCCCAGCTCTATGAGGGGTCTACGGTTAAGCTGAAGGGAGATGCGGACAGCGAAAACGTGCCGGACGGGCAGGGGCAGGCGGAGAAGAGCGCGGCTCCTGAGAGCGGCAGAAAGCCGGACGGCGGCGCTCCGGATGGCAGGCACGGCGGCCAGGGCGGCGCGCCGGGACAGAATCAGTAGGACGGGGGGAAGCGGTATGGGTATTACAAGATATGTGCTCAAGCACCCGGTCACGACGATTATGGGGCTTCTGTGCCTGATTGTGTTCGGTATTTCCTCCGTCTTTTCCGCAAAGCTGGAGCAGATGCCGGAGATGGAAACGCCGATGATGATTATCAGCGCCTCCTATTCGGGCGCGGGCCCGGAGGATGTTGACGAGCTGGTGACGCAGCCGATTGAGGACGCGGTTTCCACTCTTGAGGGCGTGAAGAGCTTAAGCTCCACATCCAGCGACGGCCGTTCCCGGGTCATGCTGGAATACGACTACGGCACAGATATGGATGAGGCGTACGACGAGCTGAAAAAGAAAGTGGACAGCATGCGCGGCCTCCCGGACGACGTGGAGCCGTCCATTATGGAAATGAACATGAATGCCGGCACAAGTATGATGCTTTCCATCAGCCACAGCAAAAAGGAAAATCTCTACGATTACGTGGATCAGACGATTGTGCCGGAGTTTGAGCGGATTTCCTCAGTGGCCAGCGTGGATACCATGGGCGGCTCCTCGAAATATGTCAGGGTGGAGCTGATATCAGAAAAGATGGCGCAGTACAATGTGACCATGAATGACATCACATCCGCTGTCAGCAGTTCCAACCTGGCCTATCCGTCCGGGTCGGCGGTTTCCGGCAATCTGGAGCTCTCGGTCACCACATCCCTGGAGACAGTGCAGGTGGATGAGCTTCGCGACATTCCCATTGCCACGCCCACGGGGGAGCTGATTTCCCTGTGCGATGTGGCGGATATCTATGAGGCAAAGGAGGATCGGGGCGGCGTTTCCCGCTACAACGGACAGGAGACGATCTCCATCTCTATCCAGAAGCAGCAGAGCAGTACGGATATGGAGGTTTCGGAGGCGGTTCACAAGACGATTGAAACTCTGTTGGCCGACGACGCGGATCTGGGTATTGAGGTGGCCAGGGATACATCGGATACGATTCTGGATTCCCTGATTGAGGTGGCCCAGACCATGGTGATGGCGGTCGGGATCTCCATGGTGATCATTTTCCTGTTTTTCGGCGACTATAAGGCGTCTCTGATAGTGGGAAGCTCGATTCCGACGTCAATCCTGCTGTCGCTGATTGCCATGACACAGATGGGATTTTCCCTGAATGTGATTACCATGAGCGCCCTGGTGCTGGGCGTGGGGATGATGGTGGATAACTCGATTGTGGTGCTGGAGAGCTGTTTCAGAGCTACGGCGGACAGCCGCGATAAGGGCGCTCTGGCCTACTCCAGGGCGGCCCTTGAGGGGACGGGGATTGTGTTAAATTCCATCATCGGCTCCACGGTTACCACCTGCGTCGTGTTCCTGCCCCTGGCTTCCATAAGCGGTATGACGGGGCAGATGTTTAAGCCTCTGGGCTATACGGTTGTATTTTGTATGCTGGCATCTCTCATTTCGGCCATGACGATCGTGCCTTTGTGCTATCTGTTCTATAAACCAACAGAAACAGGGCGCGCGCTGATGAATGCGCCGGTGGAACGACTGCAGCGCTTCTACCGCCGGACAATGGATTCGCTTTTAAACCACAGGGCGCTTGTGATGCTGGCTTCGGTGGGCATCCTTGCGGGAACCGTGGTTATGGCTTCAGGCATGGAAACGGAGCTGATGACCTCAGACGATACAGGCACGGTCAGCGTCAGCATCGAGACCAGGCCGGGCCTGCTGACCGAAAAGGTTCACGACGCCTTAAACCAGGCCGAGGCCGTTGTGGCCGCCAGCGATCAGGTGGAATCCTATATGCTGCGGTTTAACAGCGACAGCGGCACGATCACAGCCTACCTGTCCGACAGCCGGACGATGGACACAGAGGATGTGGCGGATCTGTGGCAGAAGGAAATGGACAATATTGAAAACTGCAGCATTGACGTATCGGCCTCAGCTTCCATGAGCTTTATGGGCCGCCAGAGGGGCTATCAGGTGCTCCTGCACGGGACGCAGTATGACGAGCTGAAGGAGACTGCGGACAAAATCGTACAGGAGCTTACGGGGCGCACGGATGTGATTAACGTTCATTCCAGCGTGGAAAATACGGCGCCCATTGTAACAATCAAGGTGGATCCGGTGATGGCAAAGGCATATGGCATGACGGCATCAGGCATCGGTTCCTCTGTCAGGCAGATGTTAAGCGGCGTAGAAGCGACCACACTGACCGTGGACGGGGAGGATTTAAGCGTGCAGGTCGAGTACCCGGAAGGGGAGTACCGTACGGTCAGCCAGGTGGAGGACATCATTCTCACAACGCCAAAGGGCGGTTTTGTGGCGCTCAGCGACGTGGCGGAAGTGATTTACAAGGACAGCCCGTCCTCCATTTCCAAGACGGATAAGGCGTACGAGGTGAGGATCAGCGCGGATTATACGGGCGGCAACGTGAAGGCTTTAGTGGACAGCGAGGTAGTCTCGCCGAATCTCACAGGAACTATCACGCTGGGCACGAACAGCCGCGACCGGATGATGCAGGAGGAATTCAGCTCTCTGTACAGGGCGATTGCCCTGGCGGTATTCCTTGTATTTGTCGTGATGTCCGCCCAGTTTGAGTCGCCGAAGTTCTCATTTATGGTCATGACCACCATCCCCTTCAGCCTGGTGGGGTCGTTCGGCCTTTTAAAGCTGGCGGGCGTGAGCGTCAGCATGACCTCCCTGCTGGGCTTTCTGGTCCTGGTGGGAACCGTGGTCAACAACGGGATCCTGTATGTGGATACTGTCAACCAGTACCGGCAGACCATGGATATGAGAAGCGCCCTGATCGAGGCGGGAGCGACCCGCATCCGGCCGATCCTGATGACCAGCCTGACCACCATTTTGTCCATGATTCCCATGGCCATGGGCATCGGGAGCAGCGGCTCCACCACGCAGGGGCTGGCGGTCGTGGACATTGGGGGCCTCACGGCCGGCGTGGCCGTAGCGCTCTTCATGCTGCCTGTTTACTACGGCCTGCTGAGCCGCAGGCATAAGGAGATCGCGGCGGATGTGGATTAAGATAGGGATGAAAATATAACCAATGAAAGGAGGCAGCCCGTTATGATGAGCCAAAACAAAATCGGAGAGAGGAAGAAATACAGGCGCAGAAAACGATATCTGGCGGCCGCTTTTGGCATTGCCGGCCTTTCGCTGGCAGCCCCCGCGCCGTTTCCGGCCCTGGCAGACAGCCCGCCTTTTGCCTACTCGGAGGAGAAATGGGCTTCCCTGCGGGATAACAGGCTGGAATTTGACGAGATTGCGGATTTGATCCATGAGTATAACAGCACAGTAAAGAAAAATGCGATTGAATACCAGGATTATAAGGGAAAGGACAGCGAGGAGATCGCGCAGGGCTATTACGACACGGCCCAGGATATTTATGACAGTATCGAATACCCGGATTCGGACGAAGAAAACTATGGCGCCCGGCTGGCGGCGGCCCATTCCAGCGAGCGCTCGGCGGATCAGATGATGGAGCGGGGGGATGAAAATACAGCCGATTCAGATACGGTTCTGTGGGGCCATATGAAGACGGAAAAGGGGCTGGTACAGTCCGCCCAGCAGCAGATGATCTCCTACTGGAATGCGGTCGTTTCCCTGCAGATCCGCAGCAGCGCGGCCGAAAAGGCCAGAAAAGACCTGGAGACAGCCCAGACCAGGGCCGCGGCGGGGACAACGTCCCAGACTGATGTTTTAAACGCCCGGGAGGCATTATTGACAGCGCAGGCCGCCGTGACAGAGACTGAGAGCAGCATTGCCTCCATTAAGGAAAATCTCTGCCTGATGCTGGGCTGGCAATACGGGGATGAGGTGGAGATCAGCACGCTCCCGGAACCGGAGGCTTCCATGAGCGCGCGGATTCATCTGGAAGAGGATATCGCAAAGGCGGTAGAAAACAACTACGATCTGAAGATATTAAACCGCCAGGTTAAAAACGCCCGGGTGGGAACCGTACAGAGAAGCTATGAGACGACATTAAAGAGCAGCGAGGAGGCGGTAAAATCCAGCGTGCGCTCCGCCTGGCAGAGCCTTCTCCTCTCAGAAAATCAATATGCCCAGGCAAAGGAGAGCTTTGCCCTGGAGGAACAGAGCATGCAGTCCGCAGAGCGGAAAAAGGCGGCCGGGACCATCAGCGCCAACGCGTACCAGAGCCAGTCCTATTCCTATGCGGCTGCCAGAGCGGAGTTTGACACAGCGGCCCTGTCGCTCCTTACGGCCCAGCTTGCCTATCAGTGGGCTGTGGACGGCCTGGCTTCATCCGTGTGACAGGAGGCGGTTCAATTGAGACGAACGAGACAATCTTTGACACGAATCAGACAATCGCAGAAAGCTTATTTTTGCCGGATTACATGCCGGATCCTGTGCCTGCTCCTGTGCCTGACGTCTGTCCCGGCGTGCCAGGCATGGGCGGCCGGCCCTCTGATCTCAGGAACGGAAACCGAATTTGGCCCGGCAGAAGGGCCGGGGCTTGATGATGAAAACGGGCAGTCTGCTTCATCCGGTGCGGAAGAGACCGCCGGATTTACGGAGGAGAAATTAAACGACTCTGTGATCGAATACAGAGAGCTGGAAGCGCTTATCCGGGCCGGAAACAGCCGGGCGATCAACCAGCAGGCCAGCTATGAAGCCAGCCTGGAAATCTACCAGATCGCTTACGACTCTTTCGCGAGCGCCGGGCGCGATATGCTCGATAAAGCCGATGAGCTGGAGGACGAGGGCGGGGATGCGGCGCTGATCTCCTCCTACGAGCAGAGCGCCGCCATCCTGTCCTCTTCAGCCGGACAGATGAAGCGCAGCATAACCTCTCTAAATTCGCGATCCGACGAGTGGTCCAGGGAACAGGCCATATGGACGCTGGTAAAATCCGCCCAGTCCCTCATGGCCTCCTGCAAGGCTATGGAGGCCCAGGCCAGGAGCGCCGCCGCCCGCGAGGACGCCAGCCAGGCCGCATATGACCGGACGGCCTCCATGAAGGCCGCGGGGCTTGCCACGCAGGAAGAGGTCATGAACGCGGCAAAAAGCCTTCTGGCGGCCCAGATTGCCAGCCAGTCGGCAAATGACAGCGCAGATCGGATGAAACGCCAGCTTCTGATTATGCTGGGAAAGGAAAGCGGAGAGAGCGCGGGCATCAGTTTAGGGGAGATCCCGCGGGCGGCGGCAGAGGAATTGAATGCGATCCATCCGGAGGAGGACAGAAGTCTGGCGGTCATTGCCGACCCCGGCGTAAAATCAGCCAGGAGATCTCAGGCGCAGGGAGATACGCAGAGGAAACTGCGCAGCCAGCAGATTGAGGAGGCAAAGGGGGCGGCAAACCTTACGCTGGATGAGCAGTACCGGGAGATCGCGGCCTTAAGCCTCAAACGGGACGCCGCCGCGGCCGCGTGTGCGGCGGCCGAGAAGGATTACGGCGCGCTAAAGACGAGGTATCAGGCGGGATTGATCAATAAAAGCGAGTATCTTCAGGGCGCAGCGCAGTATTGGCAGACAAAGGCGTCCGGGATTGCGGCGGAGGGAGAGCTTCGGGTGGCGGTGGATGCGTATGGATGGCTTTTGAAGGGGGTGGGATAAGAAAAAAGGGAAGAGGATAATGAGGCTTCTTATTCGTTAAAGGCATTATCCGATTATGTACCGCGCTATTATTATGGAAAAAGAGTGATTATTTTGCTGGATGAATACGATACGCCAATGCAGGAATCCCATGTCAACGGTTACTGGGATGAGATGGTTTTCTTTACCCGAGGGCTGTTTCATGCTTCCTTTAAGACCAACCCTTATCTGGAACGGCAGATAAGGATGAGCCATATTTTTAGCGGCAATAAAAGCCCGGAACCCTCTTTTCCAGAGCGCTTCCGGGCTAAGGAACTGTCCCTGAATAACTTCCCATATTTCTTGTCTTTTTCTCCGACAGCACTGCTCAAAAGTCAGTTACACAGCCCGCTATGCGCCTGATTTTCGAGCAGCACTCCCGAAAAAAAATCCTGCGGATTAATGGGAAGCTATTTCGAGACAGTTCCTAAAAACAATACCGCTATGCAAACAGCAGCGCTTTATTCAGCCGCCTCTTCTTTTATATAGGAGACAAAGCTCTTCTTAATAAGCCTGGCCGCTTCCTCAAAGTCCGGCTGCGCGCCGTCCTCCGCCTCATCGTAGAAATCCTCATAGTAGGACTCAAGGACATACGTCTTATCATTGCAGAAACCCAGAATCGTATATTCCTGCAGCTCCTCTGACTCAATATTCTCATAGCAGGCAATCGTAAAAAGGAGTCCTGATCCATCCGCTTCATAAGCGGCCCGGTCATAAATATCGCACCCATCCTCATACGGAACAAGGACGCACTGACCGTCCCAGTCCTTTGGCATCTTAAAAGAAAAGGACTCTGTAATCACCTTCTGGCTCGTCAGGCGAATCGCCGCCGAATCGCCGGGTTCCACCGAAAAACTAACCATCTGTGCCGAATGCTCCCCTGCCAGGACGTTCATGGACAACATAGCAGTAAACAGCGCCGCACAGAAAAACGTCTTGAAATGCATCGTAAAATAGCCCCCATTTCTATCAGCAAATTCCCGGAAACAACGAGCCGGACAGACATATCTGCCTGCCCGTCCGGCGGCTGCCGCGGGAGTAATTGACTTTAACCAGTCATCTATCCACCCATGCCATACACAAAAGCACGCCTATCCAACGCGCCATAGCCATTCCGCATTGTATAAGAAATAAATAATTCTGATTAGAAATCATTATAACACAAAATGAACGAAATGTCAGCAAAATTTTATTGCGATGCTGATTTTTGATTTTATGCTGCTGATTCGTGACGACAACAACCATTTAGTACGAATCACAGCCCGCCGATTATGTAGCCAGAAACCGTTACTGCATCCATAAAGAACCCGTAGAAAACCGCCGGCGTTTAGCGAGGTCTTTTCGAGCTTAGCGTCCGCTGCGCTTTTCTGCGGGCGGGAGCGGGGTTCTGTTGGATACAGTAACGCTTCCTGGCGGCCTCTCACGATAATACACTTACGATATCTTCGACTCCCCGCCCCCCGCATCGATCTTCTTCTGCGCCGTCGCCAGCATCAGCTTAATCCGGTTGAGCTGATTCACCTCGCTCGCGCCCGGATCATAATCGACTGCAATAATATTCGCCTCAGGATGGCTCCGGCGCAGTTCCTTTATCACGCCCTTGCCCACAATGTGGTTCGGAAGGCACCCAAAAGGCTGTGTGCAGATGATATTCGGTGTTCCGCTGTGAATCAGTTCCAGCATCTCGCCGGTCAAAAACCAGCCCTCGCCGGTCTGGTTGCCCAGCGATACATAGTGGCTGGCCATGGAAGCCAGGTCCTTTATCCTTGCCGGAGGAAGGAAATGCGCGCTGCGCTCCAGCTCCTTTCGGCAGGTGCGGCGGAAATATTCCAGCAGGGCAATCCCCATATTGCACAGATAGGCCGTAGAGCGCTTTCCGCCGAGCTTGTCGGCCTTGAAGTTCTGATTATAGAAGCAGTACAGCAAAAAGTCCAGCAGATCCGGCATCACGGCTTCCGCCCCTTCCGCCTCCAAAAGCTCCACTACATGGTTGTTCGCCAGAGGAGAGAACTTGACCAGAATCTCTCCCACGATTCCCACGCGGGGTTTTACTGTGTTTTTACGGGGCAGCTCGTCGAAATCCCTGATAATACCGCGGATATTGCGGTTAAATTCCTGCATGGACGGCGCGCGCTTGGAAAGGGATTTCATGCACGCCGCTTCCCATTTTTCATGGAGCGCGTTGGCCGAGCCCGGTTTGGCCTCATACGGGCGGGTGGCATAGAGCACGCGCATGAAAATATCGCCGTATACAACGGCCTGCATGGCCTTTGTAAGGAGCGGAAGCGTGATCTTAAAGCCGGGATTCGTCTCCATGCCGTTGGCATTCAAGGAGATCACAGGTATCTGCGGCATGCCGGCACGCTCCAGCGCGCGGCGGATAAAGCCGATGTAGTTGGACGCGCGGCAGCCGCCGCCGGTCTGGCTCATGATGACAGCCGTGTGATGTAAGTCATATTTGCCGGATAAAAGGGCGTCCATGATCTGCCCCACCACAATGAGGGACGGGTAGCAGGCATCGTTGTTGACATATTTTAAACCAGTGTCCACAGCCGAGCGGTCGGAATTATTCAGAACCTCGAGCTTATAGCCAAAGCTCCTTACCGCGGCCTCAATCAGGCCGAAGTGGATGGGAGACATCTGCGGGCACAGGATAGTGTAATCCTTTTTCATCTCCTTTGTAAAGAACACGCGGCTGTACGCGCCGGAAACCACGGGTTTCTTAAAATGGCGCATTTCCCGGACACGGATGGCTGAGATCAGGGAGCGCACGCGGATTCGCGCGGCTCCTAAGTTATTGACTTCGTCGATCTTTAACAGCGTGTAAATCTTGCCGGAGCGGGTCAGAAGGTCGCTCACCTGATCCGTGGTCACCGCGTCGAGCCCGCAGCCAAAGGAGTTGAGCTGGATGAGGTCAAGGTTCGGCTGTGTCTTTACAAAGCAGGCCGCCGCGTAAAGGCGGGAGTGGTACATCCATTGATCCGTGACGATTAAGGGGCGGTCCACATGGCCTAAATGGGCGACAGAGTCCTCGGTCAGTACGGCAAAGCCGTAGGAGGTGATAAGCTCCGGTATGCCGTGGTTGATCTCCGGATCCACATGGTAGGGGCGCCCGGCCAGCACGATTCCGTGATGATGCGTCTCTTCCATCCATTTCAAGACCTCCTCGCCCTTTTTCTTCATATCCTCGCGGGAGGCCATGAGCTCTGTCCAGCCCTTATGGGCAGCGCGGCGGATCTCCGGTTCTGGGATGGAGAACTCCCCCGAGAACTCCTCGGTCAGGCGGGCGGTCAGGACCTCCTCGTTTGTGAATGCCATGAAGGGGTTGGAAAACCGTATCTTCCGGTCCGAAAGGGATTCCACATTGTTTTTAATATTTTCCGCATAGGAAGTCACCATGGGACAGTTGTAGTGGTTGCCCGCGTCCGGCGTCTCGTTGCGCTCATAGGGAACGCAGGGATAAAATATGTAGTCGATTCCCTGCCGGATCAGCCATTCAATATGTCCATGCGCCAGCTTGGCCGGATAGCACTCGGACTCGCTGGGAATGGATTCGATCCCCAGCTCGTAGAGCTGTCTGGTGGACTGGGGCGACAAAACGGTCCGGAAGCCCAGCTCCTTAAAGAAAACGGCCCAGAAGGGGTAATTTTCGTACATATTCAGGACTCTGGGGATTCCCACCGTGCCCCGGGGCGCGAGATCCGCGGTCAGGGGCTCATAGCCGAACATCCGGTTATATTTATACTCAAACAGGTTGGGTACGTCTTTTTTCGTCTTATTCCCGCCCAGTCCCCGCTCGCAGCGGTTGCCGGTCACGAACTGCCGGCCGCCGCCGAAGCGGTTGACGGTCAGGACACAGTGGTTCGTGCAGCCCTGGCAGCGGGCCATGCTGGTCTTGTACGTGAGATTCAAAATCTTATCCATGGGCAGCATGGAGGTAGCCCGCGAGGCGTCGCGCCGCTCCCTGGCAATCAGGGCCGCGCCGTATGCGCCCATGATGCCCGCAATATCCGGGCGGACCGCCTCGCAGCCCGCGATTTTTTCAAAGCTGCGCAGAACGGCGTCATTATAAAAGGTACCGCCCTGAACCACCACATGGCGGCCCAGATCCGAGGCGTTTGTAATCTTAATGACCTTAAACAGGGCGTTCTTGATGACCGAATAGGCGAGCCCTGCGGAGATGTCGGCCACGGACGCGCCCTCCTTCTGGGCCTGCTTGACATTGGAATTCATAAAAACCGTGCAGCGCGTTCCCAGATCCGTGGGATTTTTGGCGAAAAGCGCTTCTTTTGCAAAATCCTCGACACTGTAATTTAACGATCTGGCAAAGGTTTCGATAAAGGAACCGCAGCCCGAGGAGCAGGCTTCATTGAGCTGTACGCTGTCCACCGCGCCGTCCTTGATCTTGATGCACTTCATATCCTGGCCGCCGATATCGAGGATGCAGTCCACCGACGGCTCAAAGGCCGCGGCCGCATAGTAATGGGAAATGGTTTCCACCTCCCCCTCATCCAGTATCAGGGCGGACTTAAGAAGCGCCTCGCCGTAGCCCGTGGAGCAGGACCAGGCGATCCTCGCCTTTGGCGGAAGCTGTTCGTTTATCTCCCTCATGGCGCGGATGGCCGTTGCCAGGGGGCTTCCGTTATTATTGCTGTAGAAGCGGTAGAGCAGCGCGCCGTCCTCGCTGACCAGGGCCGCCTTGGTGGTGGTGGAGCCGGCGTCGATCCCCAAGTAGCAGTCGCCTTCATAGGAGGCCAGATCCGCTTTCTGCACATCATGGCTGCTATGGCGTTCTGTAAATTCGCGGTAATCCTCTGCGCTTTCAAAGAGCGGCTCCATGCGGTTTACCTCAAAATCCATCTTGATTCCGCCCGCGAGACGGTTTACAAGCTCGGCGAGCGGTACCGGGGCCGTGCTCTCTGCGTTCATGGCCGCGCCTATGGCCGCGAACAGATGGGAGTGATCCGGGGCGATTACCTGCTCCTCGCTTAAATTCAGGGTGCGGATAAACGCGGCACGAAGCTCGGAGAGAAAATGAAGCGGCCCTCCGAGAAAGGCCACATTTCCCCGGATCGGTTTTCCGCAGGCCAGGCCGCTGATGGTCTGGTTCACAACCGCCTGGAAAATCGAGGCGGACAGATCCTCCCTGGTCGCCCCCTCATTGATCAGAGGCTGGATATCCGACTTCGCAAACACGCCGCAGCGCGCCGCGATGGGGTAAATAGCCTTGTAATGCTTTGCATATTCATTCAGGCCGGATGCATCCGTCTGTAAAAGAGCGGCCATCTGATCGATAAAAGAGCCGGTCCCGCCGGCGCAGATCCCATTCATCCTCTGATCAATGCCGCCTGTAAAATAAATGATCTTCGCATCCTCGCCGCCGAGTTCAATAGCGACGTCTGTCTGGGGCGCAAAATCCTTTAAAGAGGTAGCGACCGCCACAACCTCCTGCACGAAAGGAATGCCCAGATGCTTTGACAGCGTTAAGCCGCCGGAACCGGTGATCACCGGGGTAACCTCCGTCTCCCCGAGACGGGAGGAAGCTTCGTCCAAAAGATCGGACAGAGTTTCCTGAATATTTGCAAAATGACGTTTGTAGTCGGCGAACATAAGATCGCCGTTTTCATTGATAATTGAAACTTTAACCGTGGTGGAACCGATATCGATTCCGAGTCGTTTACAGGAATTCATGCACAATCGGGCCAAGCCCTATCCCTCCTTCGTATTACACATGTATTCGGGCATAGTGTAACATAGAATAAGGGAGAAAACAATTGATTTAATACGTTAAAAAGGTGTAAAAAAACGGGTTGATTTGTAAATTGTGACGGGAAATGGGGATCCGTGGGGGGGGGGGCCGCCGGGGGGATGAGAAGGGGTAGCAGGCGGAGGGAATCAGGATTGCTTAAGCGTATGTTGTGGGGTATAATGGTGGAGTATGGAGAACATAATTTTTGTTTTCTTTTGGAGGAAGAGGGCAAAACTTTGGGGGAATGGATGGAGGTAGCGGTCAGTGGAGATGGATGTTATAGAAATTCCGATAGGGCGCTCCGGGTTTGCGGATATCCGGAAAAACCAGTATTACTATGTTGATAAAAGCGGGTTGATCAGGAAGATTTTGAGGATGGACGGAAGACAGGTTACGCTCGTTACCCGGTTAAATGAATATTTTGGCTTTACCCGGAGAGAAGAGGACAGGATTTTGCAGGATACAGGTCTGACAGGCTGTCTGATGCGGGTACGGGATGCGCAGTTAAAGGATTCTCTGCCTGAGGGCTGTCTGGCGCGGGTAAAGGAGCGGGGGGAGACAAAGAGATGAATAAAGACTTAACGCACGGCCCGGTGATGCGCTCCATGCTTTTGTTTGCCGTGCCCATGATACTGGGAAATCTGTTACAGCAGTGCTACAACGTGGCCGACACTCTGATCGTGGGGAAATTTCTGGGGACAGACGCCCTGGCCGCCGTGGGCTCTTCCTTCACGCTGATGACGTTTCTGACCTCCATCCTTCTGGGGCTGTGCATGGGCAGCGGGGCCCTGTTTTCCATCCGCTTTGGACAAAGAGACGAGGCGGGGCTTGAGGATAGCGTGCGGGCTTCCTTTGCGCTCATCGCGGCGGCGGCCATATTTCTGAATATCCTGGCCTTTGCCTGTCTGGACTTTATCCGGGTTTTTCTCAGGGCGCCGGATGCGGTCTGGGGCATGATGAGGGCGTATCTGGCCGTGATTTTCAGCGGTATTATGGCTACTTTTTTGTACAATTATGTCGCGTCCTTCCTCAGGGCCGTGGGAAATTCGGTGACGCCGCTTATCTTTCTGGCAGTGTCCGCAGGGTTCAATATTATACTGGATCTGTGGTTTGTGCTGGGGCTTGGACGCGGCGTCAGAGGGGCGGCGGAGGCTACGGTGATTGCCCAGTATGTCTCGGGGATCGGGATTGCACTTTACGCCGTGAGGCAATATCCCCAGCTAAGGGCCATTTTCAGGAGAACGCGCGTGAAGTGGAGCTGTGTGAAGGAGATCGCCGGCTTCTCTATCCTGACGTGCGTCCAGCAGTCGGTGATGAACCTTGGCATCCTGATGGTCCAGGGCCTGGTCAACAGCTTTGGGGCGACGGTCATGGCTGCATTCGCGGCCGCGGTCAAGATTGACGCGTTTGCCTATATGCCGGTGCAGGACTTCGGAAACGCCTTTTCCACCTTTATCGCCCAGAACTACGGCGCGAAAAAACCGGATCGCATCCGCGCGGGGCTGAAAGGCGCTGTGGCGGCGTCCATGGCGTTCTGCGTCGTCGTGTCCGGGCTGGTGTGGATATTTGCCCGCCCGCTGATGGCCTTGTTTATAGAGGCAGGGGAAACGCAGGCCATCCGGGAGGGAGTCCGGTATCTGCGGATTGAAGGGGCTTTTTACTGCGGCATTGGCTGCCTGTTTCTGCTCTATGGCCTGTACCGGGCGCTGGGGAAGCCGGGGATGAGCGTGGTGCTGACGGTGATCTCCCTGGGGACGCGGGTGGCGCTTGCCTATGCGCTGTCATCGGTTCCGGCGTTTGGGGTGGCGGGGATCTGGTGGTCCGTGCCGATCGGCTGGTTTTTGGCGGATCTGGCGGGGATTTCGTATTATGTGTTCTGCAGGAAGGATCTGGTTACATAGACGGGGGGACAGCGGTCACTTGGCTGCTGTTCACACGTCAGCCAACACGAGCTGTTTTTTGTGAGTGCAGCGCAGCAGAAATCACAGACAGCGGGCCCTCTTGGGCCAAACCCGGGGGATAGCAGGGCCAAACTGCGTTTTTTGCATTTTATATGCATCACGGAGCGCGTTACCGGGCACAGACCTGCAAGGGATGAGAACAATAAAAAAGTACCGGAGCTGATCAGATTAACACATCTGAAGGCTGGTCACATGGCTGCCGATCTGGTACAATAAAATATATCAAGGAGGAATAAAGACGGATATGTCAGATTTTTTGATGAAACCCAGGATTGATTTTGCCTTTAAGGAGATCATGATGGATGAACAGGCGCGCATCGGCTTTCTGTCGGCCATGCTCCGGCTGAACCCGGGGGATATCCGGGAAGCGCGGGTGCTGAATACAAGCCTGAGAAAGCTCCATAAGGATGATAAGCAGGGGATCCTGGACGTCCGCATCCTGCTGAACGACGATACGGAGATCGATATCGAGATCCAGCTTTCAGCGCTTTCCGTGTGGGCGGACCGCTCGCTGTTCTATCTGGCAAAAATGTATACGGAACAGATCCATTCAGGCCAGGATTATACGGTTTTTAAAAAATGCGTGGGGATCAGCATCCTTGATTTTGATCTGTTTAAGGGGGAAAGCGAATTCTACTCATGCTTCCACCTGCGGGAGGATACGCGGCGGACGCTGTATACGGATAAACTGGAATTCCACGTGGTGGAGCTGCCAAAGCTTCCAAAGGAGTTAAAAGAGGACAGCGATGAGATCCTGCTGTGGGCGAAATTTATAAACGCAGAGAAAAAGGAGGAATTTGACATGCTGGCGGCAAAGAACCCCTATATCGAAAGGGCTTATGAGAAGCTGCAGGTGATCAGCAGTGACCAGGAGAAACGCCTGGAATATGAAGCGAGGGAAAAGGCGATTCTTGATTACAACCAAATGATGCTGGAGGCCAGGGAAGTCGGCTTAAAAGATGGACTTAAACAGGGGCTTGAACAGGGAATCAAACAGGGATTTAAGCAGGGAATCGAACAGGGAATCGAACAGGGAATCGAACAGGGAATTGAGCGGGGAATTGAGCAGGGAATTGAGCAGGGAATTGAACGGGGAATCGAGCAAGGAATCAAAGCATTTATATTAGACGGATTAGAGGATAATCTGACAAAGGAGAGGATTTTACTCAAAATCGAACGCTCTTTTGACCTGACAAGGGAGCGGGCCGAGCATTACTATAGCCTTTTTTCCGCCGGCAAAGGGCAATAAGACAGGCCGCGTGGACTTTATTCCCGCGCGCAACGAGCCAAGTGGGCATGCTTGCATGCACATTTGGCGACTGCCGCGAGGGTCAAATACCCCGCTGCCCTGCAGCGTGCAAGTTTGACGCCCCGTTGCTTGCAGCGGGGTTGTTGACTGGGGGAATAAGAACAGAGGAGGATGAACAAAATGAAAATCGTATTGCTGGAAGGACTCGGCGTTTCCCGGGAGACGCTTCAAAAACACGCCCGCAGGCTGGAAGCTATGGGCCATATGTTTACGGTTTACGAAAGGGATCCCGATCCCGGGGTACAGGCAGAGCGATGCCGGGACGCGGATGTGCTCATGCTGGCCAATATGCCCCTGGCCCCGTCCGCGCTGGAGGCCGCAAAAGAGCTGAAATTTATCAACGTGGCCTTTACCGGTGTGGATCATATCCCTATGGCCCAGGCCAGGCAGCGGGGCATTGCCGTGAGTAATGCTTCCGGCTATGCCACCCAGGCCGTGGCGGAGCTGAGCATCAGCTTTATGATCCAGTTGCTGCGGAATGTGGCAGAGACAGAAGCGCGCTGCCGCGAGGGAGGGACAAAGGATGGACTGGTAGGGAATCTTCTGTGCGGGAAAACGGTGGGGATTGTAGGCGCGGGGGCGATCGGAAGGAAGACGGCCGCGCTCTGTAAGGCATTCGGGTGCGCGGTGACGGCATTCAGCAGGAGCGCCGTGCGGGACGCGGCCATTGACCGGCAGACATCCCTGGAAGAGCTGCTTGGGGAGGCGGATATTGTATCGCTCCACTGCCCGCTGACAGAGGAGACAAAGGGCCTGATCGGGGAGGCGCAATTGCGGCTGATGAAAAAGAGCGCCATACTCATCAATACGGCCAGAGGCGGCGTTGTGGACAGCACGGCTTTGGCGCGGGCGCTTACAGAAGGGAGGATTGCCGGGGCGGCCTGCGACGTGTTTGAGACGGAACCGCCGCTTCCCGCGGATCACCCCCTGCTTCATTGCCCGAATACCATCGTCACGCCCCATATCGGGTTCGCCTCCGCGGAGTCCATGGAGCAGCGGGCGGATATTGTATTTGAAAACCTGTATTCCTGGCTGGATGGAACGCAGATCCATGCGGTTTGAGCGGATATGCAGGCTGAAAATAGATGCCAGGAGGGGAGAATTCCTGTACAGCGGACGGGGGACGCATACGCCCCTGACTGATTTAAAATGAGAGAGGATGGCGCGTGAAATGACCATTTATGACATTGCAAAAGAAGCGGGCGTGGCGGCCAGCACCGTCTCCAGGGTTATCAACAACAAACCGGGAATCAGGGAGGAGACGCGAAAGCGCGTCCGGGATCTTCTGGAGAAATACCATTACACGCCCAATGAGGCGGCCAGGGGGCTGGTAACCCAGTCCAGCCGCAGCATCGGAATCCTGATTGAGGATATCCGGGTGAGCCATCACACGGAAAGCGCCTACGTGATCGAGCAGGCGATGACGGCCAGAGGATATTGCTGCATTACACTGAGCACAGGGCCAGAGGAGCAGAAGAAGAGGGAATATGTCCGCATTCTCGGGCAGCGGAGAGTGGACGGCGCTATCCTGATTGGCTCCATGCTGGCCACAGAGGCCGTGAAAGAGAGCATAGAGAAGCACTTGAAGGAAATTCCGGTGGCCATTGTCAACGGAGCGCTCGATCTGCCGAACGTATACGGAGTCCTGACAGACGAGGCGGGCGGAATCCGCAGCGGGGTGCGCCTGATGGCCGGGAAAGGGAAGAGAAAGCTGGCCTTTATCAGGGATTCATGTTCCCCCTCCAACCTGGAAAAAGAAAACGGGTTTATCGCGGGCATGCTGGAGCTGGGCCGGAAACGGGAAGATCTGTGGATTTACCGTGAAACGGATGGGCCCGGCCGGGCATGCGGCGATAAAGGCGCGGTTAAACCATTGAGAACAACAAGAGAGTCCCTGAGAGAGGGATACCATATGGCCCTGAAGATCCTGGAAGATCATCCGGACGTGGAAGGGATGATCTTTTCCATTGATCTTCTGGCGGCAGGAGGAATCCAGGCACTGACGGAAAGAGGCGTGAAGGTCCCTGGTCAGGTAGCGGTCATGGGCGTGGATAACACCATTTACGGGGAACTGTGCTCCCCCAGGCTCACCACGCTGGATAACAAGCTGGAACAGGTGAGCGCCGCCGCGTCAAGAATCCTTCTGGATGCCCTTGAGGGAAAGGAAAATCCGCAGAAGATGATGCTGTTTACGGATATCATCGAGCGGGAGAGTACGTAATGCATCAGAACACGCAATACATCAATGACATCAATGACATCAATGCAGCAGCCGAACCGGAATGCGGCCGGACAGCCGGGAACAGGGCTGCCTGTATTTTGACAGGGAAAGCAATCGATTGCAATCACGGCTCATTTCGAGAAAAAGATATCGGAAATAACCTAATATCGGCTATAACAGTTCAGACGGGGTATTTTTTGTCCGCCTGCGCCGGATAAGGAGAATTCTATGTCCATCCGGTGCAGAATCTTAAGGGTTTCTGTCACATAGAAAAAAATCGCAAAACACCGGAAAAACAGACTTGAAATACGAAAGGAATTGTGATACTATTAACTCAAACAAATTGCAATCGATTGCAATCCATAAAGAGGAGGAAAAGAAAATGCGCGTAATGTATGAGGATATGGTAAAGCAATTTGAACGTATTTTAACAAAACACGGGTTCGATCCCGAAAGCGCCGCCGACGCGGCCTCCATTTTTGCCGGCAACAGCATGGCGGGCGTATATTCACACGGTTTAAACCGTTTCCCCAGGGTCGTATCCTACCTTGAAAAAGGAGAGATCGCCCCAGATGCCGCGCCTACCTGTGAGATGGGCATGGGGGCAATCGAGAGATGGGACGGGCACAGGGGATTCGGCCCGCTGAACGCGAGGAGGGCCATGGACCGGGCCTGTGATCTGGCAGAGGAATACGGCGTGGGCGTGGTGGCCCTGGGCAACAATAACCACTGGATGAGAGGCGGCAGCTACGGCTGGCAGGCCGCGGACCGGGGGTTTATCGGCATCTGCTGGTCCAACACCTGTCCCAATATGCCGGCCTGGGGCGGAAAGGACAAAAAGATTGGAAACAATCCCTTTGTGATGGCAATTCCCAGGAGCAGCGGGGATCATGTGGTCATTGACTGCGCCATGTCCCAGTTTTCTTACGGAAAGATGGAGGACTGCAGACTGAAGGGCCAGAAGCTTTCCGTCCCGGGCGGGTATGATTCTGAGGGCAGGCTGAGCACGGATCCGGCGGAGATCGAGAAGACGCAGCGGGTATTGCCCATGGGATACTGGAAAGGGAGCGGGATCTCCATTGCCCTGGACCTGATCGCCACCGTGCTTGCGGGCGGCAATTCGGTGAGCCGGATTGGAACCCTTGGGGACGAGGTGGGCCTGACCCAGATCATGATTGCCATTGCTCCCGGGAAATTCAATTCCGTGGAGCTGACCGATTCGGTTGTAAACGAAATCGTGGCGGATATCAAGACCTCCGTGCCCGCGCAGGAGGGCGGGCAGGTGTATTATCCCGGGGAACGGGCGCTGAAAAGCATTCAGGAAAACCGCAGGCTGGGTATCCCGGTGGTGGAGGAGATCTGGAATGCGGTGCTGGCCATGTAGGGAGCTGGTATAGCGTCATAGTATATTTGATACATTGCGTGTCATTTCAGCGCTTCCCGTATTGCTGTCCACAGGTATCCTCCCGTTTTCAAATTATCAGTGAATGGTGACAAAGCCAAGGATCAGACAAGGAAAAGTTTGACAAAAAACAACAATTGATGTAGGCTTGAACTGTATCCGTTACAGATAAAATGAGAGGGGATTCATCAATGGAAAGTAGAAGTGTCTGTATGCGGGCGATCTTCAGCGGGCTGTCAGAGAAGAACAGGGGCATCGGGCGGCTGGCTGCAAAGAGCATGAAGGTTGCGCAGGAGCCGGCGCAGCCGCCCGCGAAGCCCTCCAAAAGCGCCAGAAGGCAGCGGCAGGGACGTTTATATGTACTCTCGGAATTTCTCTGCGCCTGATTTTGTGAGTACATATACAGGAAAAGGAAGGCAGTGTTTAAGATGGTATTTCTCTCGGTTTCATACTATATCTTTCTGGCCGCCGCGGTCATGGTCTACTATCTGCTTCCCCTGCGGTTTCGCTGGCTGGCGCTTCTGGCCGCGAGCATGGCCTTTTACGTCAGGCTTTCGCACGGCCGGAAGCTCTTTTTCGCGATGGTTCTGTTCAGCTATGCGATGGGATTGTTTCTATATTATATGAGGAAGAACCGCGCAGAGAAAAGGCGGGAAGAAGGGGGCCCGCGCGCGCCGGAGCGGCTTCTTTTTGCGGCGGCGGTTTGCGCGGTTGCCGCGCCGCTTGTTGTGACGAAGAACGGCAATTTTATCCTGGAGTCCTTCCTTTGCCGGCCGGGGCGTTCTTTTATCATCCCCCTGGGCCTGTCCTTTTATACGCTGCAGATGATTGCCTATCTGGCCGATATTTTCACCGGCCGGATAGAGCCGGAGAAGAATCCGTTTCACTATATGCTGTTTATCTCCTTTTTCCCGCAGACGATCCAGGGGCCGATCCCGCGATTTGGCGATCTGGGGCGGCAGCTTCTCACCGGCCGCCGCTTTGACGAGGCCGGCTTTACAAGGGGGCTGCTCCTGATCGGCTGGGGATTTTTTTTGAAAATGATGATTGCGGATAAAGCGGCGGTTGTGGTGAATGCGGTGTTCGATCACTCTGCTATGTACGCGGGCTTCGTGGTATTTGCCGCGGGGGCGCTCTACAGCCTGCAGCTCTACGCGGACTTTATGGCGTGCGTCAGCATGGCCAGGGGCGCGGCGGCTTTATTCGGCGTGCAGCTCGCGGAAAATTTTAACCATCCCTACCTCGCGCTTTCCGTAAAGGAATTTTGGCAGAGGTGGCACATATCCCTAAGCTCCTGGCTGCGGGACTATATCTACATCCCGCTGGGCGGAAACCGCAAGGGGAGGATGAGGCGTTATATCAATCTGGCCCTGACGTTTGCCGTCAGCGGCGTCTGGCACGGGGCGGGGTACAAGTACCTGTTTTGGGGGCTTTTTCACGCCGCGTACCAGATTGGGGAGGAGATAACCGCGCCGGTTCGGGACAGGCTGTGCCGGCTCCTCGGCATCAGCGGGGACAGCCTTCTGCGGACTGTGCTGCGGCGGGCGGCGACCCTGTTTCCTGTTATGGCGGCCTGGATCGTGTTCCGGGCGGACAGCCTGCGGGAGGGGCTGCGCATGCTTTTTTCCATGGTTTCGGTGTGGAATCCGTGGATTCTCTTTGACGATACCCTGCTGCGTCTGGGGCTCGAATGGAAGGAATGGGCCGTTCTTCTCATTTCATCCTGGGTTCTTTTGCGGGCAAGCCTGCTCAAAGAAAGGCGCGGCCTGGAACTCTGGGACTGGCTTATGCGGCAGCATATCCTGTTTCGGTGGTTCTGCTATCTGGGCGCGGCGGTTGCTGTGTTTGTGTTTGGGACATACGGCTTTGGGTTCGACGCCCAGGCGTTTATTTACGGAGGATTTTGAGATGGGACGGTTTCATATCCGGTATTGGGCAAAGGCTGCGGTCTTTACAGCGGCGCTCTGGCTCTGCCTTGCGTCGGCCGGCCGCATTCTGACGCCGAAATTTTTCATTAACCAGACGTGGCCCGCCACCGCGACCTATCTCGGATTTTATCAGATGGAGGAGAATACGGTGGATGTGCTGTTTTTCGGCAGCAGCCATGCGGTCTCGCATTTTTCTCCGCAGAAGCTTTACGACGAGTACGGGATCCGCAGTTACAATCTGGGCTCTGATGGGCAGAACCTGTTGGTGTCATATTACTGGCTTTTGGAGGCCCTGCGCTTCCAGACGCCGAAGGCCGTCGTACTGGACTGCTATTTGCTGTTTCCCTACGACCGGAATGAGGCGCTCAACACGTCCGAGAGCTGTACCAGAAAGGCCATCGACTATATGAAGTGGTCCGGGGTCAAGCGGGCGGCCGTAAACGACATCTGCGCCCTGGACGAAAAACAGTCCGCCGCCAGCTATTATTTCCCCAATATCCGCTATCACACGCGCTGGATGAGTCTTAACGAGGATGATTTTGCATACAAGGAAATGAGCGCCCATTATGAGATGAAGGGCTTTACGGCCCTGCCCGGCATGTGCGGGAATGAGGAGTTCGAGCCATTTGAGGAAAACTCCGGGGAGGATGCGGAAGCGATGGTGGAGCTCATGAGAGCGTATCTCGACTGGATCGAGGCCCTTTGCAGGGAACGCGGGATCCGCCTGCTCCTCGTCAAAACGCCCACAACTATGGAGAATCCCGCGCGCTGCCGCGCAATCCGGCAGTATGCGCAGGAAAAGGGGATTCCGTTTTATGATTTCAATGAGAAACCGCTCTACGAATCCACAGGTCTTCATTTGGCTGCGGACAGCCACGACAACGGCCATGGAAACATTTGGGGGGCGGAAAAGGTCACTTCCCGTCTGGGGAAGATCCTCAGCGGGGAATACGGGATCGCCGGACAGACGGATCACCAGTGGGAGGACACAAAAGCCTGGTATGAGGGCGTGAAAAAGGACTGTGAGCTTATATATCAGACAGGGCTTTCCGATTATCTGGCCTGTCTGGACGATGCGCGCTATACCGTATTCATGGCCATCCGCGGGGAAGAGCCCGCCGTCCTGCCAAAGGGCGCGTGGGAGAGAATGAACGCCCTGGGGCTTAAGGAAAACCCGGAAGGAAAGCCCGGGCTCAGCTATTACGCCGTGGCCGCCGGGGGCGCGGCGATCGAGGCGGCGGGGAGCGGAGAGCTGGCAACAGAGGGACGCATATGCGGCGGACGGGTATCCTATGAAATAAAAAGCACGGGAGCCGGGGAGAAGAGCGCGTGCTCGATCCGCATCGGCGAAAGCGAGCTGTCCAGGAACCGCCGCGGGCTGAACGTGGTCGTGTACAATCACGTCACGAAAACCGTCGTGGATTCCGTGTGCTTTGACATCATGGCTCCCGCGGCCCCGGCCAGCCGGTAGATTTTAATCGTCAAGCTCTTCATAGCACCGCTTCAGAGTCTGGCAGGACTGATCGAGCTTTTTAAGCTCCTCATCGTTCAAATCCAGAGTCAGGACGCGCTGGATTCCGTTCTGGTTGATGATGCAGGGAACCCCGACAAAGACGCCGTTCTGCCCATATTCCCCGCGCAGCATGGCCGACACGGTCAGTACGCTGTGTTCGTCCCCGAGAATCGCCTTTGTGATGCGCGTCATCGCCATGCCGATACCGTAATAAGTGGCATTTTTAGCCTCAATGATCTTATAAGCCGCTGTCCGCACCTCCTCGGAAATCTTTTCCAGATCCCCGGCGCAGACGCTTCCGTGGGATTCATCGCACAGAGCGCTCACGGATTTAGTGGCCACCATGGCCTGGCTCCAGGGCACAAATTCCGTGTCCCCGTGCTCGCCGATAACATAGGCGTGTACGTTGCGGGGATCCACCCGTAAATATTCCCCCAGCAGGTAGCGCAGCCTGGCCGTGTCCAGCGCCGTCCCGGTTCCGAGCACCCTTCTGGGGTTAAAGCCGGAGATCGCGCAGGTAATGTGCGTCATGACATCCACCGGGTTCGTGGCCACCAGAAAAATCCCGTTAAAGCCCGAAGCCGTGATCGGATCCACGATGGACTGAAAAACCGTCATATTCCGTTTCAAAAGATTCAGCCGGCTTTCCCCCGGCTTCTGCGCAACCCCGGCGCAGATAACGGCAATGTCCGCATCCGTGCAGTCGCGGTAGCTCCCGGCGTAGATCTTCATGCTGGATCCCGAAAAAGCCAGCCCGTGATTCAAATCCATCGCCTCGCCCACCGCCCGCTCGCGGTTCACGTCAATCAAAACCAGCTCGTCGCAGACGCTCTGGTTGAGCAGCGCGTAGGCATAGCTCATTCCTACCATCCCTGTGCCGATCAGTGCAATTTTGCGGTTATCTCGTTTCATAGTCCCTCCTGATTTGTAATTGTGGAAAGAATGAATTCCTTTGATATAGGATCGTTATAAAGTAAACATACCCGGAATGGGGGAAAATATGCGTGAAAGCCGCCGCAGACAATTTCACCTTTTCCATTCGCACAAAATGTGATATGATTATACCAATCTTTGAAACATTGACGGAGGAAATGCTTATGGAAGAGAATAAAAACACGGCTGCTGTCACGGAAGACGGTAAAGAAACCGTTTCCAAGAATTTTATTGAAAGAGAGATTGACAAGGATCTCGCGGAGGGAGTCTACAATCATGTCCAGACCCGTTTTCCGCCGGAGCCGAACGGTTATCTGCACATCGGGCACGCGAAGTCCATTATCTTAAATTCCGGGCTTGCAAAGCAGTATGGGGGAAAGTTCAACCTGCGCTTTGACGACACGAACCCCACGAAGGAGAAGACGGAATTTGTGGAATCCATCATTGAGGACGTAAAGTGGCTGGGCGCGGAATTTGAGGATCGCCTGTTTTTTGCGTCGGATTATTTCCAGACGATGTACGAGTGCGCGGTGCTTCTGATTAAAAAGGGAAAGGCGTTTGTCTGCGATCTGAGCGCGGACGAGATCCGCGGGTACCGGGGCGACTTTAACAGCCCGGGAAAGGAAAGCCCGTGGAGGAACCGGTCCGTTGAAGAAAACCTTGAATTATTTGAGAATATGAAAAACGGCGTGTATAAGGACGGGGAGAAGGTGCTCCGGGCGAAGATCGACATGGCCTCCCCGAATATCAATATGCGCGATCCGGTGATCTACCGTGTGGCCCATATGGCCCATCACAATACGGGGGACAAGTGGTGTATTTATCCCATGTATGATTTCGCACATCCGATCGAGGATGCGGTGGAGCACATCACGCATTCCATCTGCACCCTGGAATTTGAGGATCACCGGCCGCTCTACGACTGGGTGGTGAGAGAGTGTGAGTTTGAGGATCCGCCGCGCCAGATCGAGTTTGCCAAGATGTACCTGACCAATGTCATTACCGGGAAGCGTTACATCAAAAAGCTGGTGGAGGACGGGATTGTGGACGGCTGGGACGATCCGCGCCTGGTGACGATCGCGGCTTTGAGGAGAAGAGGCTACACGCCGGAGTCCATCCGCCGGTTCGTGGAGCTGGCCGGCGTGTCCAAGGCAGACAACTCGATCGACAGCGCCATGCTGGAATACTGCCTGCGCGAGGACTTAAAGCTTAAAAAACCGCGGGTAATGGCGATCCTTGACCCGATCCGCCTCGTGATCGACAATTATCCCGAAGGAGTGACAGAGGAGCTGGACGCCCCGAATAATCTGGAAAATGAGGCGCTTGGATCCCGGAAGCTCCCGTTTGGGCGCGAGCTCTACATCGAGCGCGATGATTTTATGGAGGAACCGCCGAAGAAATACTTCCGCCTGTTCCCGGGCAATGAGGTGCGCCTGATGAACGCCTATTTTGTGACTTGTACAGGATGCGAGAAGGATGAGGACGGAAAGGTGACGGTTGTGCACTGTACGTATGATCCCGAGACGAAGAGCGGATCCGGTTTTACGGGCAGAAAGGTAAAGGGAACCATCCACTGGGTAGCCGCATCGTCGGCCATAAAGGCAGAGTGCCGTCTGTATGAGAATCTGGTGGACGAGGAAAAGGGCAAGCTGAACGCGGACGGAAGCCTGAACTTAAATCCAAACTCCCTGACCGTATTAAAGGAATGCTATCTGGAGCCGGGCTTAAAGGACGCAAAGGCTTACGACAGCTTCCAGTTCGTGAGAAACGGATATTTCTGCGTGGACAGTAAAGACAGCGCGCCGGGCGTTCCGGTATTTAACAGGATTGTTTCGCTTAAGAGTTCCTTTAAGGTCGGGAAATAGGGAGCGGGCCGGCCTTTGCCATGCTAGAGCGTGTTTGAAAATTGCTTTCTGGTAGCTGTGCGTGCCACTTTGTGGGAGATTTGTGCCAAATGAACGCGGCGCAGTGGGCTGCGTTAAGTGAATTTGGCACAAATATACCGCGAAGTGGGGCGTGCAGATGCCAGGAATGAATTTTCAAACACGCTCTAAGGAACTGTCACGAAATAAATTAGCCATTCAGCTTGTCTAAATGCCCATCTGCCGCATCAGAAAATCTTGACGCAGCCCGCTACGCCTGCGATTTTCTTCTTTGCAGATGAACATTTATCCAGCGCCGTCCGGCTAATTTATTTCGTGACAGTTCCTAACTATATGAAATGAACGAAAAAACGGTTTCCACATAGTGAAAATTTGTCGGAAACCGTTATTTTTTTTCGCCGCAAACCGCGTTTTTTGTGCAGATTTTATGAAAGCGTCGGTTGACATTTAGGGGGGGAGCTGGTATAATTTAACCATAGTGAGCTTGATGCATTTTGTCTAAATGCAGGCTTAACGAAGAAAAAGGGGAGTTTTCCCTTTTTTAAAATAGCTTTCAAAAATGGAATGCATTCCATAATACGGAAAGTGAGAAAGCGAAACTGGTCCGGCGCCAGAAAAGAGCCGTAATAAAAAAGGAGGTGCAAAGCACATGTGGACTGAATCAACCATGCCCATAGGACAGTCATTGATCGTTTCTCTGCTGGGAATTTCCATTGTTTTCCTGACGCTGATGGTACTGTCTTTGGCCATCATTCTGATTTCCAGGGCCCTGGGCGCATTTATCAAGGACAGCGCTCCGAAGCCGGCTGTAGCGGCGGCTCCAGCCCCGGTCGTGTCAGATGAGGCAGACAAGGAGGTTCTCGCCGTACTGATGGCGACAATCGGAGAGGATCTGGGGACGACGCCCGATCGGTTCAGGATTTTGAACGTAACGGAACTTAAGTAAAATCAGGAATGGAAGGTAATTTGAAAGGAAGGTTATAGCAGTTATGAAATATACGGCTACCCTCAATGGAAAACAGTACGAAGTTGAGCTTGAGAGAATGGATGATTATGCACCGATCCCAAGATACGGCGAAGCGCCGGCGGCTCCGATTACGGCTCCGGCTCCTGCAGCGGCCCCGGCGCCCGCAGCGCCAGCTCCTGCCCCGGCGGCTCCCGCGCCAGCGCCCGCCCCTGCTCCGGCAGCAGCCCCGTCAGCGGGAAGCACGACGATCGAAGCGCCGATGCCCGGCAAGATTCTGAACGTAAAGGTTTCCGCAGGCCAGGCGGTGAAATTCGGCGAGGTTGTCATCATCATGGAGGCCATGAAGATGGAGACCGAGATCGTGGCTCCGGCGGACGGCACGGTTGCCCAGATTCTGGTGAAGGCCGGCGACGCAGTGGATACCGGCGCGGCTTTGGTTACTCTGGGCTGATAAAGGATACAGGAAATCTATCGAAAGGATGTAAAAACTATGAAATATGTTGCTACGATCAATGGAAAAAGATATGAAGTTGAGGTAGAGAAGTTAGAAGCATACAAATCCCTGGATCGCAACGGCGTGGCGGCTCCGGCCACTCCGGTTCTGGCATCCGCAGCGCCAGCGCGCCGTCCGGCGGCCCCTGCCCCGGCGCCCGCAGCGCCAGCTCCTGCCCCGGCGGCTCCCGCGCCAGCGCCCGCCCCTGCTCCGGCAGCAGCCCCGTCAGCGGGAAGCACGACGATCGAAGCGCCGATGCCCGGCAAGATTCTGAACGTAAAAGTTGCCGCGGGCCAGGCGGTGAAGTTCGGCGAGGTTGTCATCATCATGGAGGCCATGAAGATGGAGACGGAGATTGTGGCTCCGGCAGACGGAACCGTAAGCCAGATTCTTGTAAAGGCAGGAGACGCTGTAGATACGGGAGCTGCCTTGGTTGCTCTTAACTAGGAGGTAAAGTAATGAACTTTTTTGAAATCCTGAGCGAACTGCTTGCACAGTCCGGTTTTGCCGCGCTTGGCTGGAGAAACTGTGTCATGTTCCTCATTTCCTTTCTTCTTTTATACATGGCGATCAAAAAGCAGTATGAGCCGCTTCTTCTGCTCCCGATCGCGTTCGGCATATTCCTTGCCAACCTGCCTCTGGCAAATTTGATGAAAGAGTCCGAGCCGTGGTACACGCAGGGCGTTCTGCGCATTATATACGGCGGCGTAAAATCCAGCCTGTTCCCCTGCCTGATTTTCATGGCGGTAGGCGCGATGACAGATTTCGGCCCCCTGATTGCGAACCCCATAAGCCTTTTGCTGGGCGCGGCGGCGCAGGGCGGCATTTATGTTGCGTTTATTCTGGCCAATGCAACCGGCCTGTTTACTGTGGGCGAGGCGGCCGCGATCGGCATCATCGGCGGCGCGGACGGCCCGACAGCCATCTATGTGGCGAATAACCTGGCTCCGGATTTGGTGGCGCCCATCGCGGTGGCGGCTTACTCCTACATGGCCCTGATTCCGATGATCCAGCCGCCAATCATGAAGCTTCTGACGACAAAGAAGGAGCGCTCAGTTGTGATGAAGCAGCTCCGCAAGGTGAGCAAGGTGGAGAAGATTGTGTTCCCCGTATTTGTGGTGCTGTTCTGCTCCCTCCTGCTTCCGTCCGTAGCCCCTCTTCTGGGCATGCTGATGTTAGGCAACCTGTTCCGCGAGGCGGGCGTGGTGGAGCGTCTCTCCGACACGGCGCAGAATGCGTTATGTAATATTGTTACCATTATGCTGGGCACCACGGTAGGCGCCACGGCGGACGGGGAGATTTTCCTCCGCATTCAGACAATTGCCATTATCTGCATGGGCCTTCTGGCCTTCTGCTTTGCAACGATCTGCGGCGTGCTGTTAGGAAAGGTTCTCTATGCCGTGACAGGCGGCAAGATCAATCCGCTGATCGGCTCCGCCGGAGTATCCGCTGTTCCTATGGCGGCCCGTGTGGCGCAGACAGTCGGCTCAAAAGAGAACCCGACCAACTTCCTGCTGATGCACGCAATGGGGCCAAACGTGGCAGGCGTAATCGGTTCCGCAGTAGCGGCCGGTTTCTTTATGCTGATATTTGGCTGATGATACTCGCTAGAAAAAAATTTATATAAAAGGAGGCTTTATTGTGAGTAATAAAGTATGTACGTTACAAGAGGCGGTTGCTAAGTATGTAGAAGACGGCGATTCGATCTCCTTCGGCGGTTTTACAACCAACAAAAAACCGATGGCAGCGGTTCGTGAAATTCTTCGTCAGGGCAAAAAGGATTTTGTCGCCTGGGCAGGCCCGGCCGGATCCGACTGGGATATGCTGATCGGCGAGGATCGCGTGAAGGCTTACATTAACTGCTATACCGCAGACTCCGGCGTGACGAATGTATCCCGCCGTTTCCGCAAGAAAATCGAGGCCGGCGAACTCATTTACGAGGATTATTCCCAGGATGCCATTATGTACATGCTCCATGCATCCTCTCTCGGACTTCCGTTCCTTCCGGTGCGCTTCATGATCGGTTCCGGTCTGGTTGATGAGTGGGGAATCAGCAAAGAGGTGCGTCAGACGATTGACAAGCTGACGGACGACAAATTTGTATACATGGATAACCCGTTCAATCCGGGCGAGAAGGTAGTCTGCCTTCCGGTTCCGAAGCTGGATACCGCGATCATCCATGTGCAGAAGGCGTCTCCGGACGGAACCTGCATCCTGATGGGCGATGAGTTCCATGACATTGATATCGCAGTGGCGGCCAGAAAAGTGATCGTTACCTGCGAGGAGCTGGTGAGCAATGACGTGATCCGCAGAGATCCGCAGGCGACGAAGCTTCCGTGCTTTGTTGTAAACGCGGTTTGCGAGGTTCCCTACGGCGCATATCCGACGCAGTGCTATGGCTACTATGATTATGACAATTCCTTCTTAAAGGCATACGGCGCAGCCAGCAAGACGGAGGAGGACTTCAAGGCATTCTTAAACGAATACGTTTACGGCGTAAAGGATCAGGCAGAGTTCCTTGAGAAGATCGGTGTGAACCGTCTCCTTAAGTTAAAAGTATCTGATGGATACGGCTATGCGACAGATATAAGCAAGGAGGATTAATCATGGCTGACTACACAAAGTATACAAACAAAGAGATGCAGGCAATCACACTTGCAAAGTGCATCACAAATGACAATATCGCAATTGTTGGAACAGGACTTCCGTTAATCGGCGCATCCGTTGCAAAACGTCTGTTTGCGCCCAAGTGCAACTTAATCGTTGAGAGCGGCCTCATGGACTGCTCCCCCATCGAGGTTCCGCGTTCCGTAGGCGACCTGCGCTTCATGGCGCACTGCGGCTGCCAGTGGCCGAACATCCGCTTCATCGGCTTTGAGACCAATGACTGGCTGCATGACAACGAGAGAGTCGTTGCCTTCATCGGCGGCGCTCAGATCGACCCCTACGGAAATGTAAACTCCACCTGTATCGGCGATTACCATGCGCCGAAGACGCGTTTCACCGGATCCGGCGGAGCGAACGCGATCGCAACCTTTAACAACACCATCATCATGATCCAGCATGAGAAGAGAAGATTCATGCAGAAGATCGACTATGTGACCAGCCCGGGCTGGATCGACGGACCTGGCGGACGTGAGAAACTCGGCCTTCCGGGCAACCGCGGACCGCAGGCGGTCGTTACGGATCGCGGCATCCTGAAGTTTGACGAGAAGACAAAGAGAATGTACCTCGCCGGCTACTATGAGACTTCCTCACCGGAGGATGTAATCGAGAATACAGGCTTTGACATCGACGTTTCCAGAGCCGTGAAGCTGGACGCTCCGGATCCGGAGGTTATCCGCATGATCCGCGAGGAGATCGATCCGGGCCAGGCATTCATCCAGGTTCCGAAGGACTGATCAGACGGGACTGTCCGGATCGTCTGATATGCTACGATCAGACAAGGTAACGACACATCTGTCCGGCCCGGCGCGCGGCGCTGCGTGCGGGGCACGGACAGGACATTTGCAGCAGGAAGGGTTCCGGTGACAGCCGAAGACAGAAAGGCGCTGCCGGACCGCCTGCTGCGGCCATTCAGAATAGGAGATTAGAAGACATGAATATGTATTCAATGCCAGGATATTTCCAGAACATGCCGACCGTTGGTAAGGAGCTGGTAAACCCGAATGCAGAAAACACTGACAGCTTAAAGGCAGTAGAGAATGACATCCACGCATCAATTGAGAAGGTTCTTGCGGCTGGTATCACATCCGAAGAAAAATTAAACGAGCGCGGACAGTTATCCGCCATGCAGCGTATCAACGCGCTGATCGACGCCGGCACATGGTGCCCGTTGAACAGCCTGTTCAATCCGGAGAACAACAAGTTCGGCACCACGAATATCGTAAACGGCCTTGGCCGCATCGGCGGAAAGTGGGCTGTGATCGTTGCGTCTGACAACAAGAAGATGGCCGGCGCATGGGTTCCGGGCCAGGCGGAAAACCTTCTGCGCTGCTCTGACACAGCGAAGATGATGCACCTTCCGCTCGTATACCTGTTAAACTGCTCGGGCGTTGAGTTCCCGAATCAGGATAAAGTATATCCGAACCGCCGCGGCGGCGGCACCCCGTTCTTCCGCAACTCGGAGTTAAACCAGCTCGGCATCCCGGTTATCGTAGGCATCTACGGAACCAACCCGGCGGGCGGCGGATACCACAGCATTTCCCCGACCATTCTGATCGCGCATCAGGACGCCAATATGGCAGTCGGCGGCGCTGGTATCTTAAGCGGTATGAATCCCAAGGGATATATTGACGAAGAGGCGGCGGAGCAGATCGTTGCGGCCCAGATTGAGAACAGCAAGCAGCACGTTCCGGCTCCGGGTTCTGTTCCGATCCACTATGATGAGACAGGCTTCTTCCGCGAGGTATACCAGAACGACGTAGGCGTAATCGAGGGCATTAAGAAATATATCAGCTACCTTCCGGCCTACAATTTAGAGTTCTTCCGCGTTGACGCCCCGAAGGCCCCCCTGCTTCCGGCTGAGGATCTTTACAGCATCATCCCCATGAACCAGAAGCGTCCCTACGATGTGTACGATGTAATCGGCCGCCTCTTTGACGGCAGCGAGCTGGCGGAGTACAAGAAGGGCTATGGTCCTGAGATGGTAACCGGCCTTGCGAAGGTGAACGGCCTCTTAGTCGGTGTGATCGCCAACGTACAGGGCCTGCTCATGAACTATCCGGAGTACAAGCAGAATTCCGTAGGTATCGGCGGCAAGCTGTACCGTCAGGGCTTAATCAAGATGAATGAGTTTGTGACGCTTTGCGCGCGTGACCGGATCCCGCTGGTATGGCTGCAGGATACCACAGGTATCGATGTAGGCGACGAGGCGGAGAAGGCGGAGCTTCTGGGCCTTGGCCAGTCCTTAATCTACTCCATCGAGAACTCCAAGCTCCCGTCCTTACAGGTAACGCTTCGTAAGGCGAGCGCGGCGGCCCACTATGTATTAGGCGGCCCGCAGGGCAACAATACTAACGTATTCTCCATCGGCACCGGCGCATGCGAATACTACGTAATGCCGGGTGAGACGGCTGCAAACGCCATGTACTCCAGAAAGCTGGTGAAGGCGAAGAAAGCCGGCGAGGACATGACCCCGATCATCGGCAAGATGAACGAGATGATTCAGATGTACACCGACAAGTCCCGTCCGAAATACTGCACCGAAAAGGGTATGGTAGACGAGATTGTGGATGTAACGGATCTTCGTCCGTATATCCAGGCGTTTACAGAGGCTGTATATCAGAACCCGCAGTCCATCTGCCCGATGCATCAGATGATCGCTCCGAGATCCATCCGCGAGTTCCAGACCTTTGGCAAATAAGCTTTGGACGGAGGAACCGTTTATCAGATACGACATGCCGTAAGACGGCATTCCTGCAATAAGTGAATGTATAGTAACCAATTTAAGTTGCTGTGTGAATAAATGATTGATAGTAGATAGTAGAAAGTCTCGAAATTTCGTAAAGTTTCGGAACTTACGGATGAATCGGGCAAGGGCTGCTGGAACCTTTGCTCGATTTATCATTATAAGGACAGCAGATGCGCGGCCATATTTTGGCAGATAAGCTGAAAATAATAATAGTCTTATCATTTTTTTTATGGAATTTTGAACAATTTCCAGCGACTTTTACCGGGGATTGTGGTATACTGTCCATATGAGCTGAGTACATAACATAGAAATGGAGGATACAGGAAACGATGAGTGCAATTTACACATTAGGTATCGACGTCGGCTCGACTGCGTCCAAGTGCATTATCTTAAAGGACGGCCAGGAAATCGTCGGAAAATCCCTGATTGACGTCGGCGCCGGAACCAGCGGCCCGCAGCGAGCCATTGAGGCGGTATTGAGCGAAGCGGGCATGAAGAAAGAAGATATGGCGTTCACGCTGGCGACGGGCTATGGCCGCACCTCTCTGATGGACGGCATTGCCGACAAGCAGATGAGCGAACTTTCCTGCCATGCAAAGGGGGCGGCGTTCCTGTTCCCCAATGTTCACACCGTTATTGACATCGGAGGCCAGGACGTAAAGGTGCTCCACATTGACAACGGCGCGATGACAAATTTCCAGATGAATGACAAGTGCGCGGCCGGGACCGGGCGGTTCCTGGACGTGATGGCGCGCGTCCTGGAGGTTAAGGTAGAAGATTTGGGAAGACTGGGCGCGATGTCCCAGAAAAAGGTGGGCATCAGCTCGACCTGTACGGTTTTCGCGGAGAGCGAGGTGATCAGCCAGCTTGCCATGGGAACTGATAAATGTGACATTATAGACGGGATCCACCGCTCTGTCGCACACCGTGTGACTGGCCTTGCGCACCGGATCGGCGTGGCGCCGGATGTCGTGATGACAGGCGGCGTGGCCCAGAATACAGGCGTTGTAAAGGCGCTCCAGGAGGAGATCGGATGTCCGATCAAGACCTCCCCGCTTACACAGTATAACGGCGCGCTCGGCGCCGCCCTCATGGGATGGCAGGCCGCGAGCCGCAGGAAGTAAAGACAGAAAGCTACCGTTCAGCCTGGCGTTTAGAGCCAGGGGCTGAATCGTAACGATAGAAAAGAATGGAGGATAATTATTATGGCAAAACAAGTTAGTCCTGGCGTTCTCGCACTCCGTAAGGTCGTAGACGACGTCCACACAGAGGCGCGCGAAGCCAAAAAGAGAGGCGAATTAGTAGGCTGGTCCTCTTCCAAGTTCCCGTGCGAGCTTGCGGCGGCGTTTGATCTTCACGTGATGTATCCGGAGAATCAGGCGGCTGGTATCGCTGCAAACCGTTACGGCGAGATTCTCTGCCAGGCCGCCGAGGATCTGGGATATGACAACGATATCTGCGGATATGCGCGTATCAGCCTTGCCTATGCGGACGGCAAGCGCGCGGCCAGAAAGTTCGATCCCGAGACAGGCGAGTATGTGATCGATCCGAGCACAGGAAGACCGTTAAAGGATGCGGAAGGAAAGGTTGTGATGGATCCCGAGACAGGAAAGCCGAAAAAGGATCCGAAGACACAGACCCCGTATATCGTCCTGGACGACTTGAATGAGATCAACGCCATGCCGGACGGCCCGGAGAAAGAGCGCCGCTTAGAGGCTATTTCCCCGATCCGCCAGATGCAGATCCCGCAGCCGGATTTCGTGCTCTGCTGCAACAACATCTGCAACTGCATGACAAAGTGGTATGAGAATATCGCCCGTATGCACAATATCCCGCTGATCATGATTGACATCCCCTACAACAACACCGTAGAAGTGGACGACGAGAACGTGAGATACGTGCGCGCCCAGTTTGATCAGGCGATCAAGCAGTTAGAGAAGCTGACAGGAAAGAAATTTGATGAGAAGAAGTTTGAGCAGGCATGCGCAAACGCGAACCGTACCGCGAAGGCATGGTTAAAGGTCTGCGATTACCTGCAGTATAAGCCCGCCCCCTACAGCGGTTTTGACTTGTTCAACCATATGGCCGACGTTGTTACAGCCCGCGCCAGAGTGGAAGCTGCCGAGGCGTTTGAGCTTCTGGCAAAAGATCTGGAGGAGACGGTAAAGAACGGCGAGACGACCACTCCGTTCCCGGAGAAATACCGCGTGATGTTCGAGGGTATTCCCTGCTGGCCGAAGCTTCCGGCTCTCTTTAAGCCTCTGAAGGAGCACGGCGTAAACGTTACCGCCGTTGTATATGCGCCGGCCTTTGGTTTTGTTTACAACAATATGGACGAGATGGCCCGCGCGTACTACAAGGCCCCCAACTCTGTCTGCATCGAGCAGGGCGTTGACTGGCGTGAAGGCATCTGCCGTGACAATAAGGTAGACGGCGTTCTGGTTCACTACAACAGAAGCTGTAAGCCCTGGAGCGGATATATGGCTGAGATGCAGCGCCGCTTTACGGACGACTTAGGCGTTCCGTGCGCAGGCTTTGACGGCGACCAGGCTGACCCGCGTAACTTCAATGCCGCACAGTATGAGACCCGCGTACAGGGCCTTGTAGAGGCAATGGAAGCAAATAAGCAGGCAAAGGAGGCATAATCAAATGAGTATCAACGCATTATTAGACGAATTTAAAGTAAAAGCAGCCAGCCCCAAAAAGCTGCTTGCCGAATATAAAGCGCAGGGCAAAAAGGTAGTCGGCGTTCTTCCGTACTACGCGCCCGAGGAGCTGGTTTATGCCGCCGGCATGGTTCCCATGGGGATCTGGGGCTCCAACAACAAGACGATCAGCCGCGCCAAGGAATACTGCGCGACCTTCTACTGCACCATCGCCCAGCTCGCTCTGGAGATGATGTTAGACGGCACGATGGACGGCCTGGACGGTGTGATCACGCCCACCATCTGCGACACGCTGCGCCCGATGAGCCAGAACTTCCGCGTTTCCATGGGAGAGAAGATGTCCGTTATCTTCCTGGCCCACCCGCAGAACCGTTTTGAGGACTTTGGCCTTCAGTTCTGTATGGATCAGTACAACCATGTAAAGAAGGAGCTTGAGAAGCTTTCCGGCAAGGAGATCACCAATGAGGCGATCCAGGATGCCATCAAGGTTTACAATAAGAGCCGCGCTGCCCGCCGCGAGTTCGTAAAGCTGGCAAGCGACCACTGCGACGTGATCACGCCTGTGAAGCGTTCCGCTGTCCTCAAGGCATTCTACTTCATGGAGAAGCCGGAGTACACAGAGAAGCTGAACGAGCTCAACGCAGAGCTGAAAGCGCTCCCGGTATGCGAGTGGGAGGGAACCAAGGTGGTTACCTCCGGTATCATCTGCGACAATCCGAAGCTGCTTGAGATCTTTGAGGAGAATAAGATTGCCATCGCCGCCGATGATGTGGCGCATGAGAGCCGTTCCTTCCGCACCGACGCTCCGGAGGATGAGGCAGATCCCATGATGGCGCTTGCAAAACAGTTTGCGAACATCGACTATGAGGTTCTTCTCTACGATCCGAAGTCTGCCGAGAACCGCCGCGGCGAGTTTGTAGCCAACATGGTAAAAGAGAGCGGCGCTCAGGGCCTGGTTCTCTTCATGCAGCAGTTCTGCGATCCGGAGGAGATGGAGTATCCGTACTTAAAGAAAGCGTTAAACGACGCGGATATCCCGCACATCAAGCTCGGTATCGACCAGCAGATGCGCGATTTCGGCCAGGCCAGCACAGCCATCCAGGCATTCGCTGACGTTCTGGAGATGCAGAAATAATCCGCTGAAAAATGTCCGGCCGTTTCAGAGCGTGTTTCATACGCGCTCCAGGCGGCTGGGATAGATAGAGAAAAGTCGCTGTGATTTCCGCATAGAAGCGGAGTCACAGCGACTTTTTCCTGCACAGATCCGCGCCGTCATCCCTGTTCACTGTCTTTTTTCACGGATCCGCGCGTCTTTGCTTCCTGTTTAAATGTATGTCCCATATAGTAGGACAGCTCTGCCGCGCTTTCCTTCACCTGATCCTGCATCTTTTGCAGATGGCTGTCATCCGGGATGCGGGTATAGGGGGCGATGATCCCCAGGGAAGCGCTGACATGGTTGTCAGGCCCAAAAATCGGCGCGCCGATGCCCACTGCGTCATGGACATATTCACCCCGGGATACGGCGATTCCGCATTCGCGGATGTGCGTGAGCTCGTCCGCCAGGGCTCCCCGGCTGATCTGCGGGAAGGACTCCGGGCGATCCAGAATGTGATCCAGATAATAGCGGATATACCGATCGCTCTGGTAAGCCAGAAGCACCTTGCGGATAGCGCCGCAGTGAAGATCCATCTCATAGCCGAACTCCTCGACGACCTTTAAGTGATTAGGGCCGTCCACCTTATCGAGCACCAGGCCCTTGTCGCCCACCTGGATAATCAGATAAGAGTCCTCCCTTGTCGCGTAGGATAAGTGCTTCAAAATGGGAAGGGCGGCGTCCTGAAGCCGGATATTGCTGGCCGCGGCCCTGCCGAGGGAGATCAGGGCCGGCCCAAGCTGATACGTATGGGACTGCTGATCCCGAATCACATATTTTTTTTCACAGAAGGTCTGTAGAATCCGGTGTATCGTGCTCGGAGGAAGACCGGAGGCCTCAGAAAGCTCCGAAATGGAACATTTATGGGGAGTTTCCTTTAAGATCTCCAAAAGGTCCATGGAACGCAGGAGGCTTTGCATGATGAACCTCCCCCGTTATTCAACGGTTTCCTCAACGGTCACAGTAGCGGACGGGACTGGAGCCTGCTCCCCGGCCGGAGCGCCATCGCGGGACTTCTCATCCGTTATCTCTACCTTGCCGTCCTCTGTTTCTCCCGCCTCAGACGCCCCGTCCGCCGGCTTGTGCTCCGGGTTCAGGGAGACATAATTTCTGGAGGAATTCGTTTCATCTGTATCGTCAAATTCGTCAAAATCATCCTCAAAATCGTGGAAGTCCTCATCCAGCTCCTTGTGGAAGGACTTGTATTGTAAGAAATACGTAATGCCTGCAGCCGCAGCGCCCGCAATGGCAGCCAGGGTGATAATCGTGCCAAAATGTTTTTTTGCCATAGTGAAAAGCTCCTTTCTGTAATTAAGGTTATTGTAATACGAATTGAGGAAAAAAGAAAGGGATTCTTTAAGAAATCATTAAAATCCCTGTTGCAGGTGATGATTTATTTTTACGCCAGGAAGTGTTAAATCAAGAAAATCGAAGCCATTTTCGCCGGGCCTTACAAAGGTACTTTGACAATATCAAGGCCATCTTTTTCGAGGATTGCGCTGTGCGTCATTACGATTTCGTTACGGTCGAATAGTAGTACATATTATATCTCCGCCATTTTTATCGTTTCACTTAATAAAATTATACGTTATTTATAAACAGCGTACAAGATGGGAAATCGGTCAATCGCACGAATTGGTAAATTATTTATAAATATTAGCACTCAAGGGTTGACAGTGCTAACAAAACGTGATATAACATGTTTTGTAAATGAGACAGGCGCCGGAAACGGTTGGCCGGACATAGCGAATACAAGCCAGAAAAGCAAACGGAATAAAGTTAAACAGTAAGGAGGAGTCAGTAATGAAGTTAGTGCCGTTATTTGACAAGGTTGTTTTAAAACAGTTAATCGCAGAGGAGACGACGAAATCCGGTATCGTGCTTCCGGGCCAGGCAAAGGAGAAGCCCCAGCAGGCGGAGGTCATCGCAGTCGGCCCCGGCGGAGTGGTAGACGGCAAGGAGATTACGATGCAGGTGAAGACCGGCGATAAGGTAATCTACTCCAAATATTCAGGGACAGACGTTGAGCTGGACGAAGAGAAATATGTGATTGTCAAGCAGAGCGATATTTTGGCTGTGATCGAATAAAACCAGCCGCGGAAACCGTTGTGTAAGATTAATAGCATGGATGAAAGCATGAGTAAAAATTATCGGAGGTGATTTGCCATGGCAAAGGAGATTAAATTCGGAGTAGAGGCAAGAAAAGCATTAGAATCAGGCGTAAATCAGTTAGCAAATACAGTAAGGGTGACACTGGGACCCAAGGGAAGAAATGTTGTTCTTGACAAGTCCTTCGGCGCTCCGCTTATTACAAACGACGGTGTTACGATCGCCAAGGAGATCGAGCTGGAGGATGCGTTTGAGAACATGGGCGCGCAGCTTGTGAAGGAAGTTGCCACCAAGACAAATGATGTGGCCGGCGACGGTACCACCACAGCGACCGTGCTCGCACAGGCGATGATCAATGAGGGTATGAAGAACCTGGCGGCCGGCGCAAACCCGATTGTTCTGAGAAAGGGCATGAAGAAGGCTACGGACGCCGCGCTTGAGGCCATCAAGGGGATGAGCAAGGCAGTAAAGGGCCAGGCTGATATCGCCAGAGTAGCCGCGATTTCCTCTTCTGACGACGAGGTTGGCCAGATGGTGGCTGACGCGATGGAAAAGGTGTCAAAGGACGGCGTTATTACCATCGAAGAGTCCAAGACCATGAAGACAGAGCTGGATCTGGTAGAGGGCATGCAGTTTGACCGCGGCTATGTTTCCGCTTATATGGCGACAGACATGGAGAAGATGGAGGCCAATCTGGAGGATCCGTACATCCTGATCACAGATAAGAAGATTGCCAATATTCAGGAGATCCTTCCGCTTCTGGAGCAGGTGGTTCAGTCCGGCGCCAAGCTTCTGATCATTGCAGAGGATATCGAGGGCGAGGCGCTGACAACCCTGATTGTCAATAAATTAAGAGGAACCTTCTCCGTAGTGGGCGTAAAAGCGCCGGGCTATGGCGACAGAAGAAAAGAGATGTTAAAGGATATCGCTATCCTCACAGGCGGCACAGTTGTCTCCGAGGAACTGGGACTTGACTTAAAGGATACCACGCTGGCAGAGCTTGGCCGCGCGAAATCCGTAAAGGTTCAGAAGGAGAACACGATCATCGTGGATGGCTGCGGCGACAAGAAGGAGATCGAGGATCGCATTGCCCAGATCAAGGCTCAGATCGAGGAGACGACATCTGATTTCGATAAAGAAAAGCTTCAGGAGAGACTGGCCAAATTATCCGGCGGCGTTGCTGTAATCCGCGTGGGCGCTGCGACTGAGACCGAGATGAAGGAAGCGAAGCTGCGCATGGAGGATGCGTTATCTGCAGCCAAGGCAGCCGTAGAGGAAGGCATCATCGCAGGCGGCGGATCCGCCTATATCCACGCTGCTGCAGAGGTTGAGAAAGTGGTTGAGACTCTCGAGGGCGATGAGAGAACAGGCGGACGCATTATCTTAAAAGCGCTTGAGTCCCCGCTGTACCACATCGTTGCAAACGCGGGCCTGGAAGGATCGGTGATCATCAATAAGGTAAAAGAGTCCCCGGTTGGCATGGGCTTTGACGCATACAAGGAAGAGTATGTGGATATGGTAGAGGCAGGCATTCTGGATCCGGCGAAGGTGACAAGAAGCGCCCTGCAGAACGCGACCAGCGTGGCGTCTACGCTGCTCACAACGGAGTCTGTGGTTGCGAACATCAAGGAAGAGACTCCGGCAGCTCCGGCGGGCGCTGGCATGGGGATGATGTAATAGCGGTTCGGCGTTGAGTGATTTACAGATTTAAAAAAATTTGTATATTTTTGGTCTGAAACACTTGACGAATCATAGAAATGTGGTATAATAAAATCCGCAGTCAGGCAAGGGCTGCGGATTTAAAAATTGGGCTATCGCCAAATGGTAAGGCAACGGACTCTGACTCCGTCATTTCAAGGTTCGAATCCTTGTAGCCCAGCTAAGAAAAAGAGCATTAGAGTATGATTGTATCAGGCTTTGAGGCTCTTTTTTGATCTGCAAAATAAACGGAAAAATGAAAAAGATGGTGATTCCATCGATGGATTGTTCAAAAAAGCAGATAGGAGAAAAACGTGGCAATGAAAGCCGGGAGTGCGAAGCCCCCGGCGGTTGTGCGTTTACCTGAGAGTTTCCTTTGATATACGGGAATTTCTCATCTTGCTGCAGTCATTTGAATTTTTACTTGATTGTTCCCACAATCTTTATGTTTCCTCCATCCTGAAATATTCCTGAGCAATTATACTGCCATGTTCCTTTTTCCAATGGTATCTCTTTAGTCCAATTAGTGGAACCAATCGTAATACGCTGTTCTTTTCCATTTGGATTAAATAAGAATAAATCTACGGTTCCGCCTTTAATATCTGAAGTGATATTTAAAATGAGCGTTTGATTATCTTCGGCTTGGAATGAGCCGGATTCGGCTATGTTCCGCTGGTCCGTATAATTGGCTATATTAAAAACTGCATTTCCGTTAGAACGGCTCTCATCAACATTCACTTGCGGAATACGGTTCTGTGGAATAAAATCAATCGTATTATTTTCAGCATTATAATTAACGCCGTATCCGAGATTGATAAGCAATTCATTTACAGGCGCATATACATGTTCTTCTTGTTCATTTTCCATTGTAACTGAAAGCAAGGGTTTACTAAGCGAAAATGAAGCGCCGTTAAGCGTAACATTCATATTGCTTACATGTGCGGATTTAATGCCTGATGCCGCAAACACCGTTGTTATCCCGGTTGTGCCAATAATAATTCCAGCAATAAAACTTTTCATATCAAATTTCTTCATACATTATTCCTCCATCTTAGTAAATTCTAAATTATCTGTCTCTATTTTACAGCAAGTTTTCAAGCTTGGCAACACTTAAGGAAGTCCAGGGCCTCCTCTGGCAGCATTTTCTGTTGCGCTTGTATCAAAGGTGTGGTAGAATTAGTTCCGTAAAAAAGCTAATAAAATTACAATGCCATCTGCATACGCGAAGTGAGGTATTGCGGGAGCACAAAGTGCGGAGCAGTCCGGTATCAAAGGGGTCAAAAGACCTTTTGACCCCGACTTCATGACATTAGATAAAATCAAGGATTTAGGGGTGTTCGAGAGACGGATTCCAACTCCGCCATTTCAAGGTTCGGATCCTTGTAGCTTGAAAAAGCGTTAAATCCTGATTGGAGAGGATTTGACGCTTTTTTTACTCAGAGCTTTTAAACAAGGACAGACTTTACGATTGGTCGGCCCTGGCCCGGAGACATGCGTTTCAGGGAGCGGGCCGCGCCAGGGGAGGACATGCAATGACACTGAGAGATTTACCGATCGGAAAGACGGCCACAGTCCGCTTTGTAGGAGGAGAGGGCGCGCTGCGGCAGCATTTCCTGGATATGGGGCTGATTCCGACTGCGGATGTGACGATGGTGAAATATGCGCCCATGGGGGATCCGGTTCAGCTTCGGATCCACGGCTACGAGCTGACGCTGCGCCTGGACGATGCGGAGAAGATTGAGATAGAGAAAGTGCGCGACAGCAGGGCGGAGGAGAAGTCGGATCTGAAGAAAAAGCGGATTTCCCATCCGGGCCTGGGGGAGGGCGGGAAATACCATGTCAAGGAGAATGAAAACCCGCTGCCGGAGGGGGAGGTTCTGACCTTCGCCCTGGCGGGAAACCAGAACTGCGGAAAGACGACGCTGTTTAACCAGTTGACGGGCTCAAACCAGCATGTGGGGAATTTTCCCGGCGTGACGGTGGATCGCAAGGACGGCGTCATCCGCGGGCATGAGGGGACGCTGGTGACGGATCTGCCGGGCATTTATTCCATGTCGCCGTATTCGAGCGAGGAGCTGGTGACCAGGCGTTTTGTGCTGGACGAGCATCCTAGGGGTATTATCAATATTGTGGATGCAACGAATATTGAGAGAAACTTATACTTAAGCATGCAGTTAATGGAGATGGACATTCCCATGGTGCTGGCCCTGAATATGATGGATGAGGTCCGGGAAAATGGGGGCTCTGTCCGGGTAAATGAGCTGGAGGACATGCTGGGGATTCCGGTGGTTCCGATTTCCGCAGCCAAGAATCAGGGAATCAGCGAGCTGATTGACCATGCGCTCCATGTGGCCAAATATCAGGAACGCCCCGGAAGACAAGATTTCTGCGATGCAAATGAAAACGGCGGGGCCGTTCACCGGTGCCTTCACGGGATCATGCATTTGATTGAGGATCACGCGAAGGCGGCGGGGATCCCCGCGCGCTTTGCCGCGGCGAAGATGGCGGAGGGAGATACGCTTATCGAGAAGCGGCTGGGGCTTGATGAGAATGAGCGGGAGGCTCTGGAGCATATTATCAGGCAGATGGAGACAGAGCGCGGGCTTGACCGCGCGGCGGCGATTGCGGATATGCGGTTCAGCTTTATCAGGCGGATCTGCCGGGAAACGGTCGTGAAGCCAAGGGAGAGCCGTGAGCATATCAGAAGTATGAGATTGGATCAGATTCTGACAGGAAAATACACGGCGATCCCGGCCTTTTTCGGCATCATGGCGCTGGTATTCTGGCTTACCTTCAATGTGGTCGGGGCCTGGCTTTCCTCGCTTTTGGAGAGTGTGATTTCCTGGATTACCGGCCTTTCGGCAGCGGCTCTTTCGGCGGCGAATGTGAATGAGGTTTTGTATTCCCTTGTGATAGACGGCGTGTTCAACGGAGTGGGGAGTGTTCTCAGCTTTCTGCCGATCATTGTCACCCTGTTTTTCTTTTTGTCCCTCCTGGAGGACAGCGGCTATATGGCCAGGGTGGCCTTTGTGAGCGACAAGCTTTTGCGGAAAATCGGGCTTTCGGGGCGCAGTATTGTTCCCATGCTGATCGGGTTTGGCTGTACGGTTCCGGGCGTGATGGCAAGCCGTACGCTCTCCTCTGAGCGCGACCGGAAGATGACGATTCTTCTGACGCCGTTTATGAGCTGTTCGGCTAAAATATCGATCTATGCCTTTATCACAGCCGCATTTTTCCCGAAGTACGGGGCGGTGATTATGATCGGGCTTTATGCGTTGGGGATTCTGATTGGGATTTTGATGGCTCTTTTGCTGAAAAAGACGATGTTTCGCGGCGAGGCGGTTCCGTTTGTGATGGAGCTGCCCAATTACCGCCTTCCCGGCGCCAGAAATGTGTCGCAGCTTTTGTGGGAAAAGGCAAAGGATTTCCTGCAGAAGGCGTTTACCGTGATTTTTGTGGCGACGCTTCTGATCTGGTTTTTGCAGACCTTTGATCTGCATCTGGATGTGGTGACAGACTCGCATCAGAGCATCCTGGCCGTTATCTCCGGCGGCCTGGCGCCGCTGTTTGCGCCGCTGGGGCTTGGGGACTGGCGGATTTCCACAGCGCTGATTACAGGCTTTATGGCCAAGGAGAGCGTGGTGTCTACCCTGTCCGTTCTGTTTGGCTCAACGGAGAGTCTGCTGTCGTTCCTGTCTCCGCTGGCGGCGGGGAGCCTGTTGGTATTCTGCCTTTTGTATACGCCGTGTGTGGCGGCGATCTCGGCGGTGAGACGCGAGCTGGGCGGCGGATGGGCCGTCGGCGTGGCGCTGGGGCAATGTGCGATCGCGTGGGTGTGCGCGTTTCTGGTGTATACTGCGGGAAGTCTGGCGGGGTGCGCGTAAGGCTTTAGATGAAGAAATTCGGCGGCAACGTATACACGGGTTGTGGTTTGCCGCGGAAATAAGCCGGATGCGGGCTGCTGCTAACTCAGTAAAAGTTGTAAGAAATGTTTATTCTTCTTTAATAGCCATTTATGATGAAAAACGCTATAATGACAGTGTGCCGCGGGAATAGATGATACAGCGGTTACCTGACAGCCGGGGATATCGGCAGATGCCGCAGGATGTGCCATAGGCCGGAGCCCGGGATTAACAGCAAAAAGAAAGCGATTAAAGGAGAAATATTACATGAAAAAAAGATGGATGTTACTGGCTATGGGACTTACATTATCACTTACGATGCTGGCAGGCTGCTCTCAGCCGGCGGAGGCGGAGACGATCGCGCCTGCGGAAACGGCTGCCGATACGCAGGCAGAGACGGTAAAAGCAGATGAGGAGAACGGGCCGGCCTCAGAGACGGAGTCTTCTGAAAGCGCAGAGGGTGCGAAAGACGTCTCTGTCCTGACACGTATCTGGGGAACCGTCCTGTCGTCTGAGGAAGGGCAGATGACGGTGGACAATACCTCGCCGGCATCCTCATCCGGAGAGATCATATTTCACATTGATCCGGAACATACGCTGGTGCTGGATGCGGTGAGCGGGCTTCCGGTTTCCTCAGAAGATGTGGAGCTGGGCAGCTTTGAAGCCTATCTGGGGCCGGCTATGACGATGTCCCTGCCGCCGCAGACCACGCCGGAAATGGTGATTGTTAATATTCCGGCTGATTTCCGTGTGCCGCAGTACGTGATTGCAGACAGCGCGCCGGAGCAGGACGGGGACGGATGGATATTAAAGGGCGCAGACGGCGCGGAGTACAGGATATCGGAACAGACGCAGTTCTCCCCATATCTGACGAGAAATATTGTTACCATGGAGGACATTCAAAAGGGGTCTGCGTGTCTTATCTGGCAGGACGCGGACGGCGCGGCGGAACGTATTGTGCTCTTTGCGCGTTAGCGGAAGAATTGTATAGAAAGTATGCTGGATGCGCGCTGTGGCTTGGATTGGGGCTGCAGCGCGCTTTTTTGGAGCGTTTTTGGGAGAGCAGAGCTGGTATAATGGCATTTCTGTAAACAGAATGAAGCAAAACAGATTTCCCCCAAAACGATAAAAAAGATTTACATTGCGCCCTCATTTTTATATAATAGGAGAAGACGAATGACAGGGCGCGGAGCAATTTTGTGACGTATGCCGCGCAGGAGGGAGAGCATGGCTAAAGGACGGGTGAAAAAGACAGAAGCGCCGGCGCGGACGCCGGCGGCGGTGCAGCCGGAGCATATGGTGTTTGCGCTGGATATCGGGACGCGGAGCCTGATTGGCATGGTGGGAACCGTGGAGGACGGGAAAGTAAAGATCATTGCTATCGAGCGGGAAGAGCACGCGGAACGCGCGATGGTGGACGGACAGATTGAGGATATTGAAAAGGTGGCGGGACTCGCAAAGAAAGTCAAGAAGCGTCTGGAGAGCCGGATCCACTGCGAGCTGAAGCACGTGTGCGTCGCCGCGGCGGGGCGGGCCCTGAGGACGAAGCGGGCTGAGTTTGAGCTTGAGCTGCCCGGGACGCAGTTGATTGATGATGAGATTATCAGCCGTCTGGAGGCCGGCGCGATTGGGCGGGCCGAGGATGCGTTTGAGGCGGAAAACAGCGCCGAGGAGATTACCGGGCGCTTTTATCTGGTCGGCTATACGGTATGTCAGTATTATCTGGATCAGTATATGATTTCCAGTTTAAAGGATCACCGGGGCCGGAATGTCAGGGTGGATCTGATCGCGACCTTTCTTCCGAGCGAGGTGGTGGAGAGCCTCTACACGACGATGCACAAGATTGGCCTCGATGTGGCGAGTATTACGCTGGAGCCGATTGCGGCCATCAATGCGGCGATTCCCGAGAATCTGCGCCTGCTAAACCTGGTTATGGTGGATATAGGGGCCGGCACATCGGATATTGCGGCCTGTATGGACGGAAGCGTGACGGGCTATACGATGGCGACCGTGGCGGGAGATGAGATCACGGAAGCGATTATGAAGAAGTATCTGGTGGATTTTGAGACAGCGGAGACGATCAAGGCCCAGACAGACCAGAAGGAAGAGATTTCTTTTACGGATATTCTGGGGATTGAACAGTGCATTTCCAGAGAAGAGCTTTTAAAGTGCATTGAGGGAATGACGGAGCTGTTGTCAAAGGAGATCGCGCAGAAAGTCCTTGACGTGAACGGAGGGCCGCCCTCGGCCCTGTTCCTGGCAGGCGGCGGGAGCAAGCTGGCAGGGTTAAAGGAGCGGATCACGGAGGTTCTCCAGATGGATGAGAACCGTGTGGCCATCGCGGGAAATAACTTCCGGGCGAATGCATTTTCGGATGAATATGATCTGAACAATCCGGAATACGCGACTCCGCTGGGGATTGTGATTTCTTCGGGGCTGAACCTGATCAATGACAGCTTCCGGGTGACGCTGAACAACAGGCCGGCAAAGCTGTTCAGAAGCGGAAGCTTTACCGCGTTAAACCTGCTGATGATGAATGGCTTTAATTTCCAGGATATCCTGGGGCGTTCAGGGCTTAACATAACAGTGATGCTCAATGGAAGGCGGAAGGTATTTTACGGGACATCAGCGCAGCCGGCCTCCCTTTTCATCAACAAAAAGGAGGGAAAGCTCTCGGATGTAATCCACGCGGGAGATATCATCGACTTTATGCCTGCTATCTCAGGAGAGTCTGCAAAAGCCTGTTTAGGGGATGTGGAGGGCGCGAAGGAATGCCTTGAGATCACGCTGAACGGGGCGTATGCGCCGCTTAAGACGCCTTTGAAGAACGGGGATGTGGTTATGCTGAGGATGCCGGATCCGCCGCGGCATGAGGAGACGGACAAAGATGAGACGCAGGCAGGAGATGAGGACGCCTGGCAGGATGATGATTTAAGCGGAAATGCGCCGGGGGAAGATGCGCGGGCCGAAACGGTTCCGGATGAAATGATGCAGAATGACGATGCGCCGGAAGAAGATGCGCAGACGCAGGATGCATCAGATGCGGCTGAACAGGGGACAGGCTTTGATGCGGCGCTGGGAGGCGGCGGCTTTGACGCCGCTCCGGATGACGGCGGCGAGGCGGAGACAGAGTATGAGGACATTGCGGCGCCGGAAAGCGGCTCTGGGGCGCCGTCAAAGGCGGAATCCCCGGAGAGCGGGAGTGCAGAGCCCGCTGAATCGAAGGGCGGCTTTGAAGAAACATCAGAGACTGACGGGCCGGAGAATGCGGCGGAAGCGGTATTGGACCGGGAGCGTGGTACGGCGGCCCGGGAAACCGTTCAGGCACAGGGGATAAAGCAGGGCAGCCGCGGGGCTGCCCAGGCGTCCTTTGTCAGGAGAGAGGTTTTGTTTTATCTGAACGGCTCACAGCTTCGGCTGCCCCGAAAACCGGATGGGGATCCCTATTATCTGATGGATATGCTCGAATATTCCGGTATTGATCTGAAGAATCCCAAAGGGGATATCAAGCTGACTGTAAACGGACGTCCGGGATTGTTCCAGCAGAAGCTTTCGGAGGGGGATACGATATTTATCGGGGAATAGACGTGAATTTCAGGCTGTCCGCAGGGGCAGCCATTTTTAGTTCAGCGGGCGGGACGAATGTATACAAATAAAAAAGCACCGGACTGAGAAGCTCAGCGCCGATGCTTTTTTATCCAGCGGCAGATACTGGTTGTGATATCTGCTGCTGAGAAGATTCTGTAAGAGATTCTGGAAGCGGTTGTAACGGAGTGTAATGCATCAAGGAATTCGGGTAACTTGATTTGTTGTTATGTTAGGTTCCGCTTCGCGCTCTCGAACAGAAATGATTTTCATCCGTTCAATAAGTTAATGCGGCGCCTCCGCATTTTATTGCACGTAGATCAAAAAAATTTAAAAAAATTTTTTGATACCACCTATTTTATTATGAAATTGCGATTTCGTCAAGTTTTACAGCCGTAAATCTATTGATGAATTATTTTTTCTATATTATAATGGACGCGCGGCCGTGATTTTTGCGCGCCCTTTCCGGGCGGTATGCGGGAACCGGTTTTACATAAGACAGCGATTTTACATCAACAGGAGGAATGGACCTATGGGCTTTGAGTTTGTGAGCGAGCTTCCCACGCCGGATCAGATCAGGGAAGCATTTCCGCTGGAGCCGGATCTGGCGCTTGAGAAGGAGAAAAAGGATGCGCAAATCCGCGATGTGTTTACCGGGAAGAGCGATAAATTTCTTGTGATTATAGGGCCGTGCTCTGCGGACCGGGAGGATTCGGTGTGCGATTATGTCTGCCGCCTGGCCGGAGTGCAGGAGAAGGTGAAGGATAAGCTGATCCTTATCCCGCGCATCTACACCAATAAGCCGCGGACCACAGGGGACGGTTATAAGGGGCTTCTGCACCAGCCGAATCCGGAGAAGAAGCCGAATCTGTACGAGGGGCTTATTGCGATCCGCAAGCTTCACATGCGGGTGATCCGGGAAACGGGCTTTTCGACCGCGGACGAGATGCTTTACCCGGAAAACCTGACGTATCTCTCGGATGTGATGTCCTATATTGCCGTAGGCGCGCGCTCGGTGGAAAATCAGCAGCACCGTCTGGTGTCCAGCGGGATCGATGTGCCGGTGGGGATGAAAAACCCGACCAGCGGCGCGCTTTCCGTGATGCTCAACGCGGTTCATGCGGCGCAGCACGGCCATGAGTTCATTTACCGGAGCTGGGAGGTGAAGACGCAGGGGAATCCGCTCACGCACTGTATTCTGCGCGGGGCGGTCAATAAGCACAGTCAGTGCCTGCCCAACTATCACTACGAGGATTTGAAGCTGCTTCTGGAGCTCTACGGGGAGCGGGATCTGCAGTATCCGGCCTGTATTGTGGACGCAAACCACTCGAATTCCAATAAACAGTATATGGAGCAGATCCGGATCGTGAAGGAGGTGCTGCACAGCCGCCGCCATTCCAGGGATATCCATTGCTTAGTGAAAGGCGTTATGATCGAGAGCTATATTGAGCCGGGCTGCCAGAAGGTGGGGGAGCGCTGCTATGGAAAATCGATCACGGATCCATGTCTGGGCTGGGAGGATTCGGAGCGGCTTTTGTATGAGATGGCTGAGAGCCTGTAGCGCGTATGAAAATCGAAAATGATCTGGGCCGGGATGATATCAGGAGGCTTGTGCTGCGTCTGGCCATTCCTTCTATGCTGGCCCAGTTTGTAAATGTATTGTACAGCGTCGTGGATCGCATGTATATCGGAAATATTCCCGTAACAGGGGATGCGGCCCTGGCCGGGGTGGGTGTGTGCGGGCCGCTTGTATCCTTTATTTCCGCTTTTGCGTACCTGGTGGGCGTCGGCGGATCGCCGCTTATGAGTATCCGTATGGGACAGGGAAATGAGGAGGAGGCGGGCCAGATCCTTTCCACCGGGTTTGCGCTTCTGGCGGTTCTGTCAGGCGTCATCACAGCGCTTACCCTGGCCGGCAGGGAATGGATTCTGCGAAGCTTTGGGGCCAGCGAGGCCATTTACCCGTATGCAGAGCAGTATTTTACCATTTACCTGATGGGAACCTTCTTTGCGCTGATGTCGATCGGGATGAACCAGTTTATTATCTGCCAGGGCTTCGCAAAGGTGGGCATGGCGTCCGTGGCTGTGGGCGCGCTCATCAATATTATCCTGGATCCGGTTCTGATTTTCGGCTGTTCCATGGGAGTGAAGGGCGCGGCTCTGGCCACGGTTCTGTCGCAGATCGTATCGTGCGGCTTTGTGCTGCGCTTTCTGTGCGGGAGACGGGTGGTGATCCGCCTCGGCCTCAGAGGAGTGAGAAAGCGCCTGATGGGGCGTATTCTGGCGCTGGGTCTTACGCCGTTTTTGATCATTGCCTTTGACAATGTGCTGATTATCACATTGAATACTGTGATTCAGGCTTATGGCGGGAAAGATGCGGATATGCTCCTGACGAGCATGACAATTGTGCAGAGCTTTATGCTGATGATCACCATGCCGCTCGGCGGAATCACGGCCGGGACCGGGCCTGTCCTGGGATTTAATTTCGGGGCCGGGCAGCCGGAGCGCATCAAAAGCGCGCAGAAATACATCGTCTTTCTGGCGCTGGCTTTTAACTGTGTCATGTTTGCGGTTTCCCAGATCTTTCCGGGCCTTTTTGTGAAAATTTTCACGGGAAATCCGCAGTATATCGAGATGGCTGTGCGGGGGATCCGGATCTACGCGCTGGGAGTAATCCCTCTGGCTGTGCAGTACGCGATAGTGGACGGCTTTACCGGCATGGGAATCCCTCAGGCGGCGGTCTGCCTGTCCATGTTCCGCAAAACCGTATACATAGCGGGCGCGCTCCTGATACCGCCCTTTTTCGGCATAGAAAATCTCTTTTACACAGAACCGCTGTCGGATTTTAGCGGGACCGTGGTCAGTATCACGGCATATGTCCTGCTGATTGGAAAAATTTTGAAACGGTGTGCCGAAAATACGAGGTAAAAGAGTCCGGGACTGTCCATATTAGATAAAAATGCTTTCAGCGCGCGAAACTGATTGAAAAGCCCTGTTACTGTGTGATATAGTAAAAAGGCTGTGACAGCGGGGGATTTGGCGCTCTCCCGGGCAAACGGGACGAAAAAGCGGCGTCAGTGCTGTGACAGGATGTTGCTGTTTTGAAAGAGAAAAAGAGTGAAGCGGTTTCGATCGCCTGAGCGGTGACAAAAGGGGTTACACAGGAGGAGAGTTTTTATGTCGGTTAGTGACGTAAGCAATCTGTTTGGATTTGCCGGCGGCCTGGGCATGTTTCTGTACGGCATGCGGATTATGGGCGACGGCATGCAGAAGACAGCGGGAAGCAAGATGAGCCATTTCCTGGGAATGGTGACGAATAATCGTTTTTTAGGAGTTGTGCTGGGGGCCCTGATTACGGCAATCCTGCACAGCAGCGCGGCGACCACGGTTATGGTGGTCGGCTTTGTAAATGCAGGTATTTTAAATCTGACCCAGGCCGTGGGCGTGATTATGGGCGCGAATATCGGAACAACAATCACGGCCTGGATGGTTTCTTTAAATCAGCTTGGAGACGCGTTTTCGGTTCTCCAGCCGTCTTTTTTTGCACCTCTGTGTATCGGAATCGGCAGCTTCATGATCGTATTTTCCAAAAAGCAGAATATGAACCTGATCGGCGAGATTGTAAGCGGCGTGGGCCTTCTGTTTGTGGGCCTGGAATTTATGAGCGGTTCCATCGCGCCGTATACGGACGCACCGATTTTTGCGCAGGCGTTTGCGATTATGGGGAGAAACCCGATTCTGGGAATCCTGACAGGAGCGCTGGTGACGGCCGTGATCCAGAGTTCGACCGCATCGGTCGGCATCCTGCAGACGCTGGCCATGAACGGGATTGTGACGACCGGGGCGGCTATCTATATCACGCTGGGGCAGAATATCGGCACCTGTTTAACGGCCATGCTCTCCAGCGCGGGAGCAAACCGGACGGCCAAGCGCGCGGCGGCCATCCATCTGACGTTTAACACAATGGGCGCCGTTATCTTCGGGATCGGCATGTTCGCCCTGTCCATGCTGCGCCCGGAAGCGGCCTCGGCGCATATCAGTTCTGTACAGATCTCGATGTTCCACACGATCTTTAATGTGATGAACACACTGCTTTTGTACCCCTTTGCCAACCAGCTTGTGAAGATATCCGGGCTGATTGTAAAGGACAAGGAGGACGGGAGCGAGGCGGAGGCAGGAAACGCCGGCGAGACGACGCAGGCGCTCCGCCATCTGGATCAGCGTATTTTTGAGTCGCCGATGTTCGCCATCGAGGTGGCGCAGATGGAGACCGTGCATATGGGCCAGATTGCCTTAAATAACATCCGCCTGGCGTCAGAGGCCATCGAGAACCGGGATCCGGAGACGATCGAAAAGGTTTACAAAAATGAGAAGGACATTGATCGCATGGAAGAGCTTCTGACCGGGTATCTGATCAAGGTCAATAATCTGTCTCTCACGGAGCGGCAGAAACTTTTGGTCAATAACCTGTTTTACAGCATAACAGATATTGAGCGCGTGGGGGATCACTGTGAGAACCTGGCGGAGCAGGCGGAGTATATGGCGCAGCACGGAATATCGTTTTCGGAGACGGGGAGCTGTGATTTGAGGGCGATCAGCGAAAAGGCGGTAAAATCCTTTACCCACGCGGTTGCGGCCCGTCAGACGGGCGATATGGACGATGTGCGCAAGGTCAGCCAGTATGAGGATGATGTGGATATGCTGGAGGAGGAGCTGCGCGATAAACATATTGAACGGCTGTCCAGAGGGGAGTGCCAGCCCTCGTCCGGAGTGGTGTTTTTGGATATTATCAGTAATCTGGAGAGGATTTCGGATCATGCCTATAATCTGGCCGGGTATGTGAAGGATGAGATGTAGACGGGGGATGGCCGTGAAGGGGCAGGTTCTCTGTTAGCGGCGGCCTTCTCACAATTAATCCCATCACGTAACCGTTCAGATATCCCTGAACGGTTGCTGCATTATGGCGTTGGGAACTGAAAAACAGCAAAAACATTCTTGACAATATCCCTCAATCGATCTATGATTATATAAAATAAAACAGATCTTCAGGGCAGGGTGAAATTCCCGATCGGCGGTAAAGTCCGCGAGCGCGCAGGCGCAGGATTTGGTGAGATTCCAAAACCGACAGTACAGTCTGGATAGAAGAAGATGACTTTGCATAGTTCTGATGTATATTCCGAATCAGGATGCAGTTGCGAGAGGAACCCTGGAATTGTGTTTACAGTTCCGGGATTTTTTATTTTAGAAGCATATGAAAGGGCTTTTATGATAGAAAACGAAGGCTGCTGCCGTCCGCTGTGTGGAGATATATAGATGATTCAGTAAAGATAATGCCCTGAACGAGAGTTTGGGGTGTTTTTTTATGCACAGGCCCGCATAAGAATGCTTGCCGCCGGGGCGGCATTGCGGGCCGCGCGGCAGGGGAAGGGGATTCTTCTGTCCGGTTTACAACAGATATGAATAAAAGTGTAAGAAGGTGAGCAGATGGAAAACTGGAAAAAATGCGCTGTTCCAGACAGCGGCCCTGGGCAGATGGATGAGGCGTTTATGCGCCGCGCAGTGGAGCTGGCAGAGCGGGGCTGCGGGCGTGTCAGCCCGAACCCTCTGGTGGGTGCGGTGATTGTGAAGGAGGGACGCGTCATTGGCGAGGGATGGCATGCGAGGTGCGGGGATCTCCATGCTGAGAGGGCGGCTCTGCGCTCGTGCAGGGAACCGGCGGCGGGCGCTTCGATGTATGTGACGCTGGAGCCGTGCTGCCATACAGGAAGGCAGCCGCCATGCACGGAGGCGATTCTGGAAGCCGGAATCAGCCGGGTCGTGGTCGGGGCCGGCGATCCGAATCCTCTTGTGGCGGGTAAGGGAATCCGGATGTTGAGGGAGCATGGCCTGCAGGTGACAGAAGGCGTGCTGAGAGAGGCGTGCGAAGCGCAGAACCGTGTATTTTTCCACTATATCCGTACCGGCCTGCCCTACGTTGTCCTGAAGTACGCGATGACGATGGACGGCAAGATTGCGACTGCGGCAGGGGCATCCAGATGGATAACCGGGGAGGAGGCGCGCAGGCGTGTCCATGAGGATCGGGGGCGGTATACGGCGATTATGGCCGGGTCGGGGACAGTAAAGGCGGACGATCCCCAGCTTACCTGCCGGATTCCCGGAGGAAGGGATCCGATCCGGGTTCTGTGCGACAGCCGGCTTACGATTCCGCAAGGGGCAAAGGTAATCGTCACGGCAGGGGATGTGAGGACCATTCTGGCAACCTGCTGCGGGGAGAGGGAACGGCTGCGGCCGTACAGGGATGCGGGCTGTGAGATTCTGACGATTCCGGAGAAGGACGGCCGTCTGGATCTTCGCGAGCTGATGCAGCGGCTGGGAAAAATGGGGATAGACAGCATTCTGGCAGAGGGCGGCGCGACGCTGAACGGGTCCCTGCTACAGTCCGGAATGGTCAATTGGATCCAGGCATACATAGCGCCGAAGATCTTTGGGGGAGAGACGGCGCCCTCGCCAGTCGGCGGAAGCGGCGCGCAGGCAGTGGAGGATGCCGCTGCGCTTTCACTGGCCTCTGTGACAAGGCTGGGGGATGATCTCCTGGTGGAGAGCGAGGTGAAGAGATGTTTACAGGGATCATAGAGGAGATCGGTTCGATCCGGTCTGTGGCAAGGGGAACCCATTCCGCGGTTTTATCCGTGCGGGCAGAGCGGATTCTGGAGGATATCCATACAGGGGACAGCATTGCGGTAAACGGCGTCTGTTTAACCGTCTCCTCCTTTGACAAGGGGGGATTTACGGCGGATGTGATGCATGAGACGTTAAACCGCTCCGGCCTTGGCGCCTTAAAGACGGACAGCCCGGTGAACTTAGAGCGCGCCATGCGGGCGGACGGGCGGTTTGGCGGCCATATCGTGTCAGGCCATATCGACGGCACAGGGACAATCATTGGGGTGAGAAAGGATGACAATGCCGTCTGGTATACGATCCGGGCCGCTTCATCCGTCATGCGCTATATTGTGGAAAAGGGCTCTGTCGCCATTGACGGGATCAGCCTGACGGTGGCCGGGGTGGATGCGGAGTCATTTTCCGTATCCGTCATTCCCCATACGGCAAAGCAGACGACCTTAAGCCGCCGGCGTCCCGGCGATTCGGTGAATCTGGAAAATGACTGTGTGGGGAAATATGTGGAAAAGCTTTTGGGCCTGTCCGGCCAGGGCGGGGCGGCGGCCGGGAAGCGCGCGGGAGGGCTCACCAGGGCGTTCCTGGCGGAAAACGGATTTTAGAGCGTGTTTGAAAATTCATTCCTGGCATCTGCACGCGCCACTTCGCGGTATATTTGGGCCAAATTCACTTAACGCAGCCCGCTGCGCCGCGTTCATTTGGCCCAAATCTCCCACAAAGTGGCACGCACAGCTACCAGAAAGCAATTTTCAAACACGCTCTAGGATGGAACAGAGTAACTGTTCAGACAAACGGAACGGTTACGGAAAAGGAGCGACAGCAAAATGGACAAGTTTGATACAGTAGAGGAGGCCCTGGAGGAATTAAGGCTGGGCCGCGTGATCCTGGTCACAGACGACGAGGACCGGGAGAATGAGGGCGATCTCATCTGCGCAGCGCAATTTGCCACCACAGAGAACGTGAATTTTATGGCTACCCATGGAAAAGGGCTGATCTGCATGCCCATGAGCGCAGAGCTTTGCAGAAAGCTTTGTTTTCCGCAGATGGTGACGGAAAATCAGGATAACCATGAGACAGCGTTTACCGTGTCAGTGGATCACGTTTCCACCACAACCGGGATTTCCGCCAAAGAGCGCGGCATTACGGCCAGGGCCTGCGCGGCGCAGGAAGCAAGGGCAGAGGACTTCCGCCGGCCGGGGCACATGTTTCCTCTCCTGGCAAGAAAAAACGGCGTGCTGGAGAGAAACGGCCACACAGAGGCGACGGTGGATCTGATGCGCCTGGCAGGATTAAAGGAATGCGGCCTGTGCTGTGAGATTATGCGTGAGGACGGCACGATGATGCGCGCCGCGGAGCTGCATGAGCTGGCGGAAAAATGGAATCTGAAATTCATCACTATCCGGGCATTGCAGGATTACAGAAAGCGCCATGAAAAGCTGGTAGAGCGGATCGCGGTTACCCGCATGCCGACGCGCTACGGCCAGTTTACAGCCTATGGCTACCGCAACTGCTTAAACGGGGAACACCACGTAGCCCTGGTAAAAGGGGAAATCGGCGACGGTACAGAGCTTTTGTGCAGAGTCCATTCCGAATGCCTGACAGGCGATGCCTTTGGCTCCATGCGCTGCGACTGCGGCCAGCAGCTCGCGGCGGCTATGCAGCAGATTGAGAAGGAAGGCCGCGGCGTACTCCTCTATATGCGGCAGGAGGGGAGAGGAATCGGCCTATTAAATAAGCTGCGCGCATATGAGCTCCAGGATCAGGGGATGGATACGCTGGAGGCCAACTTAGCCCTGGGTTTTGCAGGCGATCTGCGGGAATATTACATCGGCGCGCAGATTTTAAGAGATCTGGGGGCGAAAACACTGAGGCTTTTGACGAATAACCCCGATAAGGTGTATCAGTTGTCGGACTTTGGGATGGAGATCAAAGAGCGGGTTCCGATAGAGATCGAAGCGACACAATACGACCAGTTTTATTTGAAAACAAAGAAAATGCGGATGGGACATCTGTTGAATCTTTAAGATAATAAAATATAAAAGTAAATATTTGATTATAGTTAATATATAAAAACAATAGATTTTTATGCAATATAAATATAAAAGTATAATATTAGGCAGATTTTGATATTGAAAAATCAGGCTTAAAACATCCAAAACGAAGGAAATCACTTTTTTGGCAAGTAAAAAATGAAAATGAAGAGGAGAGAGAAGATGAATATTTTTGAAGGGACCTTTGTACCGAATCAAGTCAAAATTGGCATCGTGGCCGCAAGATTTAATGAATTCATCACATCAAAGCTTCTGTCAGGCGCCCTGGACGGCTTAAAGCGCCATAAGGTAGAGGATGAGGATATTGACGTGGCGTGGGCGCCGGGCGCGTTTGAAATTCCGCTCATTGCGGCTGAGATGGCGGACAGCGGCAAATACGACGCGATCATCTGCCTGGGGGCCGTGATCCGCGGAAGCACAAGCCATTATGATTATGTGTGCAATGAGGTGTCAAAGGGAATTGCACAGGTCTCCCTGAAAAGCCGCATCCCGGTGATGTTTGGCGTGCTGACAACAGAGAATATCGAGCAGGCGATTGAGCGGGCCGGGACCAAGAGCGGGAACAAAGGCTTTGACTGCGCGACAGGGGCGATTGAGATGATAAACCTGATGCGGGCGATCAGGAGCTGACGCGCCGTCAGGCGGCTACGGGTCCAGAAGCCCTGCCTCCCGGTAATACGCTTCCGCCCCCGGATGGAGCGGAATGGGGAGCCCGTCGCAGATATAGCCCTTCTGTGTCAGGGAGGACAGGGCGTCATGCCTGGCGGCCAGTTCCTGCGCGGACTCGTTCAAAATCCGCGTGATGTTATACACCAGCTCCGGATCCATACCGGCATTGACGCAGAGGAGACATTTCACGCCAAAGGTCGGGACATCTTCAGTCTGGCCCGGGTAGGTGTCTGCCGGGATGACCGCGCTGTAATAAAAGGGATTGGAGGAGATAATCTCACTCAATTCCTTTTTTGTATAGGTCAGCAGATGGCAGGGAACCGACTGCGCCAGCTTGGTCAGCCCGGAGATGGGGATACCGGCAAAGCCATGCACAGCGTCAAGCTCTCCCTGTGTCACAGCCCGGGCTCCGGAGCCAAGGCCGTAATTTAACAGGGATGCATTGGAATCCGTGACGCCCGCGGCCTCCAGGGCGGTCCGCGCCGCGACCTCCGTAGTAGAACCCTGCGGCCCGACGGCAGCCGTGCGGCCGGCGATATCATGCACAAAGGTAAGCCCGCCGGAATCAGGAGCCATCCAGTTTGAAAGGGAGGAATAGACGGCGCCGATGGTACAAAGCCTCTGATCCGGCCGGCCCTCAAACTCTCCGGATCCAAAGTATGCGCAAAATGCCATATCCCCGCTGACCAGCCCCATATCGATCTGCCCGTCCAGAATATTTACCACATTGTGATAGGAGCCGTTGGAGGCGCTCAAGTTCACTTTGAGGCTGCTGTCATGGCCGTTGAGCGTCCTGGCAATCGCATCGCCCACCGGATACATCGTGCCGCCGCTGTCCGCCGTCCCGATCGTCAGCACCGTAAATTCATCCGGCGCTTCGCTGTTAGTCTGAAAAGCAGCGTCCAGAGAATGGTCAGGTAAGGCGCCGGAGGACGGGCCGCAGGCGCAGATGGGCAGGCATATAAAGAAAAACACAGCCGTAAGGAACAAAACGAGCAGGCTCTTTTTCATGGAAATCTCCTTAATAAATACATGGTTCATGACTCAATCTGTCCATGGAGTATATGGACAATCTTCTCTTACTATATCATATGAACAGAAATTGGGAAAGAGGTTATTGCGGGTGTTCCGTTTGTCCTTGACTTAAAGCCAGCTTTAAGTGGTATAGTAATACCAGGACACGAGAGAGTATGCGGCCGTAAAGCCGCGGATCACAGCAGCCCGATAAAGGGGGAGCGCCCGGATCAGGGCTGCTTTTCCATTCGGGGCGCTGCATTCGGTGATAAAGGATGGTTAAAGCCAATGACAATTTCCGAGGTAAGTGAGAAATACGGTTTAACGGCAGTCACACTGCGCTATTATGAAAAAATCGGCCTGATTCCGCCGGTGACCAGAAATAAGAGCGGCGTCCGGGATTATCAGCCCGAGGAGTGCGGGTGGGTGGAATTTGTGAAATGTATGCGGAGCGCAGGCATGCCTGTGGAAACGCTGCTCCAATATATGGCCCTGCTGCGCGAGGGAGAGCACACAAAGCCGGAGCGGATGCAGCTTTTAGTGCGGCAGCGGGAAGCGCTTCTGGAGAAGCGCCGGGAAATGGACGAAACGATCCGGAGGCTGGAGAGCAAGATTGCCTATTATGAGGACGACGGGAAGGAGGCAGGAACTCCATAACAGTCCGGGCCCAAAAGAGCCTGCCCGGGGCGCTGGCGTGCGAACAATAACGGCGCTGATACAATCAGACAAAAAAATTTAGAAGCGGGTGTATAAACCGTCAGAGATGGGTTATACTGTTACTATCACAAAAGAGAAAGTTTTGAATACTTATCCTCCCCTTTTTAATCGGTTTCGGTACAAGGACGTATCGAAACCGATTTTTTTCTGATAAAATCAGGGTTTTTAAGATTCCTTAATTTTCCAGATGACAGACGGAATGATATTTACACCACTTTTACACCAATTTGAATATTAAATGGGGGCATTTTGGAGAGGCTAATCAGGATATATCTTTGACAGGAAATAAACAAGAAATCTTTTTCATTTCTTTTGACTTTGCATCCGGCAGGACATGGGCATATAAGTCCATAGTCAAAGATAATTTTGAATGTCCCAAAATCGCCTTTAATACTTGTGGTTCCATACCATTTTCAATACAGCGTGTAGCGAATGAGTGGCGAAGCCCATGGAAAGAAATGTAAGCAAATTCCTGCCCGGATTGTTCTATCCGTTTGATAATGGTTTTGATTCCATTGTTTAAGTAGGTTTTACCTAAGGGACGTCCGGTATCTGTAGTGACAACTAAGTTATCCAATTTTTCGACTGGCTCCCAATGGGAGCCAAGAGACAGCTTCTGTTCTATCTGATTTTTTCGGTGTGCTTTTAAAAGTTCATATACATTATCCAGCATGGGAATATCGCGGTAACTGCTGCTGGTTTTGGGTAGGTCCTTATAAAAACCGTACCGGTTTTGCACCAGGGTTCCCCGTACATGGATAATCCTGTTTTGAAAATCAATATCATTCCATTCAAGGCCCCGTATCTCACCGCTGCGCATTCCTGTAGATAAAGCCAGTTCATAGACATATCCATAATGATAATTTTGGGCAGTACTTAAAAAGATTTCCTGTTCTTTTGGTGTCAATACCCGACGTTCTGCCGGCTCTTCCATTTTGGGGAGGGTAGTGTGGGGGACTGGGTTTGACCGGATTAACTGGTTTTTATAGGCTTGCTTGTACATTCCGCTTAAGACAACCGATACTAATTCAATCGTGCTTCTGGAATATCCATTTGTTTTTAAGGTATTGAACAGATTTTGAATCTGTTCTGGCCGTAAATCTTTTAATTTTTTCTTGCCTAATGGTTTTTTGATATAGGAATCATAGGTATCTTGATAGACGCCAATCGTCCCACGCTTGACCGAGGGTTCCTTGTATTCTTTAATCCAGGTATGGAACCAGTCATTAACGGTGATTTGATTTTCTTTGGCATAAAGGCCATGTTCTAATTCGTAGCGCAGATCGTCTAATTTCCTCTGTAGCTTTTTTAAGTCTTTGTCATAGAGTGTATAGCGTTCTCCATAATAGGTGAATCGCCCCATGTAATTCCCATCGGCCCGGAGAGTGATGCCTTTTGGAAACTTTCGGGTATCATTATTTTTAGCAGACATAATTTTCCTCCTATAAATGCGGTATCGGCACGCGCCGCTACGCGTCACCTGCCAAGTCGTCGGAAAGCATTGGAAAAATGCTGCGCATTTGCTTTCCTCCTAAAAATTGAGAGGGCTTTTACCGCCCTCTCAAATCGGTTGTTAAAAAAGTCAATGCGCAGTCGGGCGTTATCCTGATGGATTTTATGATGTTTGCGCGGAACACCAAGCATCAAACTTAACCCGGTCAGCGAAAACCCGCTTTCCGATACGGATTTCACAGCCTGCCTGCCGAATCAGCTTGAAGGCATTGTTTCTGCCGATACTGGCGTAAATTTGAAATTCTGGTACACTAAGCAGTCTTTTTTCGGATAATGGAACTTGAATCGTATTCATAAAAATCTCCTTTCTTTCTTCCTTTCTGATAATAAAATCCTGGTTTTCTTTCAGTGATATAATATGTAATCCATCAATGCCAAAATTTAATTATTCAGTCTTGTGGCTCAGTCCGGTTTGTCAGCCGGACTTTGGTAAATGCCTGCACATTATCAGAGCCGATGCGGGCACGTATTTTTTCAACCTTATCCTTGAAGATTTCCCGAAATAGCCGGGAAAACGCACTGATTTCCAGCGGAGGGATTGATAATAAGCAGCAAAAATCTTCAAACAGGTAATGCATCTGTGAAGAAGATACCTTATCCTTAGCATTGCCGGTAAAATCACAGTACCGTTCAGCAAAGGCTTTGGTTAAATGGGAACTCCATTATTTCCCATAGAGATACCTCCTGAATGCGATAATTGGGGCTGTATTAGTTCTGCTGATGCCTAAATACGCACGATTAGTCCATCCAGCACCCTTGTCGGAATGTCAACTAAATACCAGCCATGATCAAATTCAATTCGGGTGTGCACCCATTTTCCACTAAGCATGACATCCATACCTGTGCCGCAGTGCAGGCCGCCGTGGTAGTCGGTAAGGCCGAAGCGGATGTCATAGCGGGCCAGCTCTTCATCATAGACTAAAGCACCTTGTCTCATGGTCTTATCTCCTTTCGTATTCTTTTTCATGTAAGATGATATATTTTTAAAGAGCATTGCATTACGATTTTTGGGGGTAAGCGTTCAATGGAGCGAGACATTTTGCGCAAGCTTCTACATCTTCAGCATGGGTATGCCGTATGTGTCCTTGAGTATACCATAGACCACATTGAGCTTGTATCTGGTCTTTCAGTCTTCCACTGAGCTTGAAAACCAAAACAGCTACATTTTCGATCTCCCATTGATCATTGTAACAGGGATACCCAGAGATTTTATTGATTGCATAGCTAGGATGATTAGGGTCGTATCGTGATCTCCCGAGTAGCAAGCATTGGTCACTTAGACATCTCTTAAAGTCGGCAAATGAATCAAAAGGGAAAGGCATATGTGCGTCTCGGCATATCTCTGCAAGCTCAGAAAAAAGCTTTTCAAAGCTTGCATAGTCTATGACGAGCAAAGTCCTTGGAACAAGATTGTCCGGATAATTAGACAGCCTGGTAGCGTCTTCGATATAGACACCCGAGTAGCCTTCATGCATAGCGATGATCGCCTGATGGCCATAAGTGTTTTTATAGTGATTAGTGCCCAAACCGTTTTTAAGGGTATAACCTGGCTCCTCTAAGCTACTCGCTCTTTGTATACGCATCCGTTTGATCAAAGCTAGGAATGTAGATACCGTTTGAATTTCAGGGTCGCGCAGATCCTGCCGCTCAGATAACTCCTTCAAAACATCGACATATCTCTTGGTAAAGGTTTCAACATCTTCTTCGGATAGCGCGCCGAGCCATCTACCATATTCGAGAAAGATCCCAAAGGCCCAATGAGAGACCTGCAGATTATCATAACTCCTGGAATGCAGCTCCGGATAAGGCAATATGTCGAGGAAAGCTGCTTCCGGATCCGGAAAGTCGGTCACGCCTTCTAAACTCTCTAGGAAGGATGCCAAAAATTCAATCAAATTTTTGAAAAAGGTACGCACTAATAATGGCTCCTCATGGAGCTGAGCGATTACCTTTTTCCTTCTAGCGAGGGCTTCCGGTGAAGGATCCAGCGAGAACTCTATCCAGCGGTTCTCTAAGGAACGGGGCATGCGTTTTAGAGCATCGCTCTCTCCTGTAAGGATAGGGAGCAGATGACCTGTCAGATAACAGTCACGCACGATGGTATCTAGGACGGAGCAGATTTTCTCTCTCAGAGCCGCAGAGGGAGAGCGCCGGATGTCATCCAGGATCAAGGTCGTGCCAGACAAGGAGTGGATCTCTTTCAACAGCTTTTTGAGCGGATTTTGTAGGAGGAATACTTGCTCCAGATCCCCGCTCGCATCGGTCAGTATATGTGCCAGCCCGATTGCAAGCTGTGTCTTCCCACTGGAGGTAGGCCCGGATATTAGGAGGGCTGGAAGCGGCTTTTGCCCCATCATTTTTTGGAGCGGCCCTAAGATGCTCAGGATGGCGCTGGTCAGGATCGGGCCGGTAGACCCAAAGTCCAGGTTCAGAAGATCCAGTATCCTTTGATAAGCAACTTTTGGTGGCAGTGATGGGTCGAAACGCAGGTGAGCGTTCGATGCAGTGCAGCGCCAATGATAGTCGATACCTTCCGCAGTGATAGCATATTCTGCGGTCAGGTAGATCCATCGTCCCTGTATGTGGTGCCAGCCCGAGCGGTCGGAGATATAGGTCTGTTTGACCGGGAACGGGAGATGGGTTTCTGATCTGGTCGGTCCTTGGGTGAGATGGCGGAAGAGCCTCCGTAATACGGATAATGTAAGGGCCCTGTTTTTGGGGCGGATGCCGGTTTTTTCGTCCAATTCTTTTAAGAAGGCTTTGGTGGCCTCTGGATCATAGGAACATGTGACCGGCTCATCCTTGTCAATGTCAGCGTTCCTGAGATGGTACAGGCAAGTGATCTTCGAGGAGGTGTCATCGATGTTCTCGATGTCTCCTGCGGCCCATGTCAGTCCATTTGTCTGCTCAGGGGACGGGGATCCTTCGTCATCGGTGTAGTTGTGGATGACCTCGACGCCATCGATGACGAGGGACAGAACCTGGATCTCGCCATCATAGATCCCCTGGTTGGCCAGGGTTAATGTTTCATCGATAATGATACTTTCCATATAGAACTCCTCCTTTTTTGCTAGTATAGCGTATAAGATATGAATGATCCCGTTTTTTGATTAGGAATCTGAAAAGAGAAGTTTTTTTGTGGATATTTTATGAGAATCTGGTAAAATATACATAAAGCTATAAATGAGCAAATTTGAAAAAATGCACAAAAAACACCTCTATCGGCCCACCGTTCAATGTAAATAGCCAGGATTTCTTCTATACTTAAGGTACAATCCGTACAAAGAAATGCCCGCAGAGCGGATGGCTCAGCGAAATCAACCGTTTTTCCCCGGTAGCCACGTAAAAATACAGAAACGAGGATAGATAAAATATGCTTCATCACGGTTGATGAAAAATCTGCCCTAAATTTAACTGGATTAATCGATTGTAAATCACGAAAGAATGGTATATACTGTTACCCATAAGACATCCTCCTTTTCAGGTGCTGGTTGTGTGAGTAACAACAGTATACACCTAAAAATGGTTGATGTTTTATCTTTTGTGCATTTTAACGAAAATTTTTAAATTTGCTCTTTTATAGATAAAGAATGGAGCGATCACGACGTATGGGAAAATTATGAAAAGGAGTAAAGCTTATGAGATTTGAAAAGCTGTTAGACCTAGCAAAAAAAGACTTTTATAGAGCGTCTAAAGAGATGATGAGTTCGGTAAATCATCATGATTTAAAAGTTTTAGCATCCAAAATTGCAGACCTAAAAGAACAAGAAATATATGGTACAGAATGTGGTAAGGTCGATGATATTTTAAAGATATTGATTGACTATACGGATTATAGACTTGAAATTCCAGAAGAATATCATCATGAACGTTGGGATGTTTATAATAATGCCTTTGTGCAGGGAGTCCTTATGAATTACTATACGGAACCACAGATGACCCCATCAGTTACTTATGAATGGTGTATCGAAAAGTTGGCAGAGAAGCTCAGGATGCCTAAAATGAAAGAGGATCCTGTGACGCTCCAACGTTTAGCGAAGAGATTGAAGGTTAAGGACGTATCGTTGGTCAGACGTGATGGACAGTTCCGCATGATAGCATCACAGGGAAGTGGCATCAATACTATGCGTGTTGGGAAGGGAAAGGATGCGGACAGTAAATATGAGCGGCCAAAGCTGCCAATATATGACTTGGCATATATCGAAGTGATCGCTATCTTAAAAAGTGTGAGCTTAAAAGAGAAGGAAAAAAATGCAGATGATAGAGAATTTTGGGGGAAAGTTAAAGATTGGGGAAAAAGGGAGCTCCTCTCCTCAGTAAAGGTGCTGCCCTCCGATCTGTTGGATCAATATATACAACTGAAGATCAAGGAGGATGAAAGTATGGCTTATATATCGAATATAGATTATATCAATAGTTTCTTACTCGATATGGCAGATGTGCATGAGAGATACAGTGATTTTATATCGTCGGGGAAGATCGGAAAAAACATGATGGAAGATGAGGATGCACAAAATAACAAATTCTATTTTTACTTATATCTGATCTATGCATATGTATATTATCATTCTGCCCAAGACTATAGGTATCTGGCATTATATAGTTTGGAGCACCGTTATCTAGCAGGTACTATCATCGGGATCGTCACACAAGGAATTTGGAGACCCTTTTTTGCAGAATACATCCCCACAGCAAAATATGCATTGCCGTATCAGGAAGATCCGATATCAGATACTGTTGTATGGACAATGAGGGTTAGGGATCCGGTCGGAGAAAATGAGAGGCGAGAACGGGAAGCTGCAAATAGTAAAAACATGTTTTATATCCATAAGATATGTATACATTTTTACTTTTTCTTGTTTAGATTGGCGAGAAATATCATATTAGATAAAGAGATGAAAAAAAGTTTTGACAAAAATCTTTTGGCGATTTTAAACAGCGGTATAGCTCGTCATTCCAAAGGGCTGGGGATGCTACCGGATAAGTGTCATCCAGGTGCTACGATTGATTTTTATTTATGGTTCCTCTATCGTCTGGTGATACTTGATCCGAAGTGCCAGAAGGATACAAAGAGATTTTTTGAGAAGTTAGGATCTAAAGAAGAGCTATTGTCTTTTTTATATGATTGGTATAGCGCATTGGATGAGAGGGAAATCGGAGAGATGGTGGACGAGATAGAACGGTTCGGTACAGATAGTGAGCAAAAGAAAATCGATGATATCATCAAGCGGATCCATAAAAGATCAAACTGCGATATGACCATAGACATGATCCGCAAAATGATTAAAGATAAAGAAAAGAGAGATGAAGCTGAAGATAAAAAAAGGCAAGTCAAAGAGATACTAAACTTTATGCATGATCAGAGGATCTTACATAAACAAAACAATTATCAATCTATCGTTACGTTATTGAAAAAACATAAACTGAACGATAGTCAGGATCTGAACGATAGTATCATCAGTCAGATCAGAAAAACCAAAAATTTAGGGAAGACATTGGAAAAGATCCGCGATGGATATTTAGAGGATGTTTTAGAGGCTGTTTTAAAGGATGGTTTAGTGAATGGTGTTAAAGAAACGAATAAAAAAATGGGGATAAAAGTCGAGAGCCATAGTAAATTGATGAGGAATATATATTGCGATGTACGTATAGAAAGCTATGATGAAAGGACAAGAGCTGTATTGAAAAAATATGGCCTTTCGTTTTTTACCCCATTGCTACAAGAAGAGCATATCCAGCCTTTTATGGGAGATATATTCCGAAAGGGTTGGGTCAACAAACATGATCTTCAATATTATTTTACCTATTTAAGAAAAGCAGCGTGGTTACCAGAAGATACCGTTAAAGTGATCAGGCATTGTAAAGAATGCAATACGAATATCTTATAGGTTAGGTCATATGGAGAGCTTTACTTATGTAGGTGCTCTGGTTATGAGAAGGAGAGCGGTCTGAAAAAACTTAAACGTGTGGTTTTTGTGGTTCATTACTACAAAAACCACACGTTTTTTCTTTTTTAAAAAATTTTTTTCTATATCCAAGAGATCCTTGGCATGAGATTCCTTTAATATGGAGATCCTTGTATGTCCCAGGATGTTCTACGTATCATACCTCTCGATCCGACCGGTATCGATATTATAGGTCGGAAGGAAATCTGCAGGGATTTTCCAATACCGTCCGCCATGCAATTTCGTGGCCGGAAGGGTTTTGTTCTTAATCATCCGATAAGCAGTTGAAGTACTGATTCTTGTCAACTCACAAAATTCTTTTAAAGTAAGATAATTACTGGTCATAGATGCAATTCTCCTTTCACAAGTCGTTTCATTTTTTTCTTATGGCAGTGTATGAATGTTCATGAAAATTCATAAAAAGCAGAAATATCATTTTTGATATTATTGCAAAGGATAGATGAAATTTCGAGAAGGATTATTATTATGTTATAGGAAAATGATAAAATATGAATACTCATGATTGCGTAATAAAACGCATGAATAAGAAAGAAAGTGCAACAGAAGAATAATGAGACAAAAATATCTTCAGATTTGGAAAGAAAGAAAGGGCAAAATGTATTACATTTTTTTTAACCGGATTTATAGCAGAAAGCGGATGCCGGTGAAAAAGATTGGGAAATTCGATGTCATTTTTGCGTGCTTGATAGATATTGGATACCTAGTAAATAGAATACTTCTTATAATGAATAAAATATAAGAAATGAAAAAGATAGAGGAGGTATATCATGATGAAAACAAAAAGCCGAAAGAAGAGTAAATCGAATATACGTTCTATCCGTTTATCAGAGGCAGAAAATAAAAAGCTTGAGGTATTTGCAAAAGTAAGGAATTGTTCGATATCTCAGGTCATCCGGGAAGCTTTAGAAGCAGAACTGTTGAATCCGGATAAACGATCAAAAGAAGTCTTTAAATATCTTGCAGCAGCTGCAGAAATTATTGATCGGGAGGAGTGCAGAAGGAGGGGAAATTAAAGATGAAAACCAATCAAGGAAATTGTTCCTATGGTGTCTTGATCACCAAAATGGAGAGGAAAGCTTTTGACAGTGAAAGGGAAATGGAAAACCTTTTGCGCTATATTACCAGGACCAGAAAGAAAGACAAAAAAGAGGTTTTATGGGGAGCTAGGTATGGGGAAGGAAGTAAGGGAATTGAGACTGTGATTCGGCAATGGAAACAAATCCACTGCAGTTATACTAGAAATACAAGGAGACATGGACGGTATTGTTATCATGAATATTTTTCTCTTTCCAGAGAATCCGGCAATTTAGAAGGCCGGGAAAAGATGCTGGAGGAGATGGCATTCTGCATGAGTGAAGAATATAAAGAGGCCGGTTATGGGGTGGTTTATGCGGTTCACGCTCCGGATCATGAGGATAAAAATTATCATATTCATTTTGCTGTCAATACGGTGTGTGTAAAAGACGGACGAAAGTTGCATGATTTTTTTTACAGCAAAGGGCAGAGGGAAGCACGGTTTAATGCGGTTGCTGAAGCATTTTTTCAGGATAAAAATTAAGAGCGGAGGCTGTGTGCTCCAGGCTTCGGTAGTATCTCCATCCTGCCCAATATATAATTCCTCTGATTTTAAAGAATCAATAAAAATTCAGGAGGTTGATCAAATTATGGAAGAAAATGGATACTGGCGGGAGAGCAGATGGGAAGCAGATATGGATGAAGGAACCAGAGAGGCATTTTATCTATTGATTGCAGAAAGGCTGGCTTATTTTCAGCGGAAGTGGGAAGATAAGCACTCAGAAGAGAAACGGAAGAAAATGGAGCTGAGGCAAAACTGGGAAAGGGTCCTAAGAGAGAGGTCCCCGGAATTGATAAAGGACAGCGAGGATTTTCTTGATGATCTTTTTGCGGTTCACCAGAAAGAGTCGGAGGCACTGTATTTCTTTGGGCTGGAAGAGGGAATCCGGCTTATGCGGAGTTTGCTAAACCTTTAAGTGCTCTGGCGATTTACAGGATTGTCAGGCATCCCTGAGAAGAAGAACGGTTCTCGGGATGCCTGATTCCATATCAGTATTTGTCTAAGAAGGCTTCCATCACAGAAAGAATGGAATCTTTTTCTTTTGTGGACAGCCGGTTCCAACGGTCTAACAGGGTTTCCTGCTCCGGATTCAGAGATTTGAGGGGCCCTGTGCTGAAAAATTCGGATAAGGAGATGCCGAAAACACCGCAGATGATTTCTAACTTATAACTTCTCGGAATCTCAATGAATGTGATTCTAACTGAAAATTGACAACTGAATATCGTGCAGGAAAAGAAATTTG
>NZ_CALPCY010000013.1:0-102420 GCF_943193115.1 Otoolea muris | reverse complement strand
GGTATTAAATCATTCATGAAGGTTCTCCTTATCATTTGTAATAGAAAATAATAATGGATAACTCTTTATTATCCGTCTTTCATCACACCCTGTTTCTGATTAATAACAGAAACTTATCTATTGGAAAATTATACCATGCTTTTCCTGAAAAATCACTGTTTTCTTGATTTTTTTACATTTACTCCCCTTCGACTGCTGTAATAGCCTATTCTCCCTCCCGTACTAAAGAATGTCAGGCAGTATTAACATCGCAATACATTCCCCACAAACAGGGCTTGTTTTTTCACCCGTCTTCCTGTATATTTGAAACGTAATATTACCGCCGCCCTCCGCCTCAAAACAGCAAACGGCAGCATAATCACATATACAGAGAGGAGACCCTATTATGAAACATATAAAACACCGCTTTCTCAGCCTTCTGGCCGCCGCCATAGCCGCGGCCTCGCTCGCCGCATGCTCCGCCGCCGGCAGTCCTTCTGCCCCCGCAAAATCCGCCTCTGAAACCTCTCCATCCGCAGAGGTTTCAGAGGCTTCCGAAAAAGCCCGCCCGGAACATACACCGGAGAACCCGTCTGATCCGATTGACATTACCGGTAACAGCGCCGCCCAAACCAATCCCGGGAGTAACGCCGGCGATCCGGCGCCCGACGCCCCCATCCGCGTCGGCTCCCTCAAGGGCCCGACCTCTATGGGGCTTCTGGCCCTCATGGACTCAGACGACGCCGGCAAATATGAATTCAGCATGGTGACCGCAGCCGACGAGCTCGTTGCCTCCGTCGCTTCCGGCAAAACGGACATTGCGCTCGTTCCCGCCAATGTGGCCAGCGTTCTCTACAACCGCACAAATGGCGGCGTTACCGTCATTGACATCAACACGCTGGGGGTTCTCTATGTCCTCTCAGCCGACCCCTCCCTCCAATCCGTCGCCGATCTGAAGGGAAAAACCGTGTATCTCACCGGAAAAGGAACCACGCCCGATTATGTGGCCCGTTACCTCATCAGGGAGAGCGGCCTGGACGAAGGGGATGTGACCCTGGAATACAAATCAGAGGCAACCGAGGTCGCCTCCATCCTCGCCGGGCGGGACGACGCCACAGCCCTGCTGCCGCAGCCGTTCGCGACTGTGGCTATGGCCCAGAATCCCTCGTACCGGATCGCGCTGGATCTGACCAAAGAATGGGATCTGCTCCAGCAAGGCAAAGGCAGCCGCCTCGTGACCGGTGTGACGATTGTGCGGAATGCATTTTTAGAGGGGCATGAGGAGGAAGTGCGGGCCTTTCTGGACGAGCATCAGGCGTCCGCCGAGGCGGCCTTACAGTTCCCGGAGGAAACCGCACAGCGCATTGTCCGGGCAGGCATCATCGAAAAGGCCCCTGTGGCGCAAAAAGCTCTTCCCTACTGCAGCATCACCTGTATTACCGGCAGAGAGATGAAGGAAGCCCTTTCCGGCTATCTGTCCGTGCTGTTTGGGCAGGATCCACAGTCTGTGGGCGGCGCTATGCCCGGGGATGATTTCTATTTTGAATGAGGAAAGACATGAAGCGTAAACTCCGTTTTCCGGCTGTTCTGGCCTTTTGGCTGGTTCTGTGGCTGGCGGCCGCGGCCGCTGTCTCCAATCCGATCCTGTTTGCCGGCCCCGCCGAGGTGGCCGGCGCTCTTCTGGCGCAGGCCAGGGAGCCTTCCTTCTGGAGGACGCTCGCTTTTTCCTTTGGCCGGATCCTGGCCGGATTCCTGGCTGCGGCGCTTATTGGCCTCCTCTCAGGCGCGGTTTCCTTTTGCTGTCCTCTGATACGCAGGCTTCTCTCCCCGGCCATCCTCTTTTTACAGTCTGTCCCTGTGGCCTCCTTTGTTATTCTGGCCCTGGTGTGGGCCGGATCCGCCAACCTGTCGGTCATCATCTCCTTTATGGTCGCGCTGCCCCTCATTTACCAGGCCTCCCTCTCCGGGCTTTCCCAGACGGATCCGAAGCTTCTGGAAATGTGCCGGGTCTTTCGCGTGGGGAGGCTCCGCCGCGTCCGGGCCGTCTGGCTGCCCGCCCTCATGCCCTGGCTTTCGGGCGCAGCCGGATCCGCCCTTGGCCTGGCCGTCAAATCCGGGGTGGCCGCCGAGGTGATCGGCGTCCCGGATCACTCCATCGGGAGCCGGCTTTACACAGCCAAAATCTACTTAAGCACCGCGGATCTCTTTGCCTGGACGCTTATCATCATCGCCTCCGCCTGGCTGCTCCAATGCGGGCTGCGCGCGGCCCTTTCGCTTCTGTCCGCCCGCATAACCCCGGACGCTGTATCTCCCGGCTCCGGCAGGTTCCGGGAAAGCCGCCTTTTCCAGGGACCGTGCTTTTTCCAGAGGCCGCGCTTTCTCCGGGAAAAAAAACGCGCAGGAAACGCCGGGCAGAACCCCTTTTTCAGCCTCTCCCTGCATGCGCTTGACAAGCGCTGCGGCGCGCTCCCGGTTCTTCAAAACCTGGAGCTTACGTTCCGCTCCCCCGGGATCCACTGCATCATGGCCCCCTCCGGCTCCGGGAAGACAACGCTGCTCCGCCTTCTGGCCGGCCTGGAGACGCCGGACAGCGGCTGCATTTCCTTTGAGCCTGACCGGCATACAGACAGCGTGAAAGCAAACCGCGTTTCCTGTGTCTTTCAGGAGGATCGCCTGATTGACGCCATGACGCCTCTGCAGAATATCGCCCTGGTTCTTCCCGGAGCGCCCGGCTTTTCCCTCTCCCTGCTGCGCCGGGAATGCGCGCGCCTTCTCCCTGAGGAATGCCTGGACCGCCCTGTCGCCACCTTAAGCGGGGGCATGAAACGCCGCTGCGCTCTTTTGCGGGCCCTGCTGGCCCCTTTTGATCTGCTCCTTCTCGACGAGCCCTTCACCGGACTCGACGAAAAGTCCAAAAAAAAGGCGGCCCGCTGCCTTGTTGAAAAGACGCGCGGACGCCTCGTTCTCATAGCCACCCACAACCAGGACGACGCCCTGCTGTTAGACGCCCATATTCACCGTTTTGACTCCTTTATCGCGGCGCCCACAGAGGGGAAAGCCGATCGTTAAAAGGGCGTGAGAGGGAGAACCGTCCCCCGCTCCCTCTCTCACGCCCTGCCAAGCCGCTCCATGAGAAATGCGCGCAGGCGTTTTGTATCCCCGTCGGCAAAGCAGTACCCGTCCATGCCGCAGGCCCTTCCGCCCTCGATATTGGCAGGCAGATCGTCGATAAAAAAGCATTCTTCAGGGCAGAGGGAGTATTTCTCAAACAATCTTTTGTAAATGGCCGCGTCCGGCTTTAAAACGCCTTCCTCCGCGGAAACGATCGTCCCGTCAAAATACCGGCTTCCCGGAAGGCGGCCCTCATATACCCTGAGCCGCCGCGAGGCATTGGAACAGAGATAAATCCCCAGCCCCATCCCCTTTAAGTCCCTGACAAGCTCCTCCATCCCCGGCCGCGGCTCTATATTGTGTATGTGCCATTCCTGCATACAGCGGTCAGCCAGCGCGCGCAGGCGTTCGTTTGGGAGACGCCTTCTGACCCGCTCCATGGCCTCTTCCTCTGTGACCGCCCCTTTATCCAGGAGGATCCATTCCTCTGAACCGAAGAGCTCCCGCCGGATCCACTCAATTTCCCTCTCATCCTGCGCATAAACCCGGCACACGCGCACCGGATCATAAATAACAAGAACATTTCCCATATCAAATACGATATTGCGAATCATTTCCATAAAAATCCCTTCTGTAAAATACTGCGGTTGTCAGCCCCTTTACGCCGTAAGCCGCATGCCGGAACCGGAATCAGAATCAGACGGCAGGCAAAGGCGCGCTCAGCGCCCAAGCCTCTGCCACGCGGAGCGCACCGGCACATAAAGGACGGCCGTTCCCGCAACCGTAAACACCGCGTTGATCACCGTAGCCGGAATCGACGTAAGCTCCGCCGCCAGCGAGGCGGCCCATGTTCCTCCCACAAGCACCAGCGAACATACGGACCATGAAAAATCAATGACTGTATTTGCCGCCCCATAGACAAGCGCGCAGATCACCGCCGCCCGGTATTCTCTTCTCCAGTCCCCCGCCGCCTTTTTTTCTAAAAAGGAAAACAGGCCGCCTGTCAAAAGGCACAGCGCGATAGCGCTCACAAAGACATTGGGAATGGCGTGGACATACCCATTTAAAATGTCAAACGTCACCAGCCCCAGGACTCCGGCCACAGCCGCCCGCCGCCCTCCCAGGCAGAAAATGGCCAGCATGATAAAAATATGGCCAAAATGCACAAACGGTGTTCCCACCGCCGCCGGAAGCGGGATCCGGAACGACTGGATTCCCAGAAAAATCACGGCCGCAAAAAAAGCGGTCATCACATTCGCCTTTACGCCCTTTGCACTCCTCACGCGCAAGGTTCCCTGACTATCCATCGAAATTCCCTCTCTTTCTTTTTCAAACACTCTGGAGGATTACTCACTTTTACGAGATTATAGCATGCATCTGTCATGAATAATATATCCAGTTTTACTGATTTTTAAGAGGTCACTTTTCCAATACCACGTTTTGCAGGCAGCGCGCAAAACGCAGAAAACCCCCAAAATGAATAGATCATTCCCCTCCCGTATGCTATAATAATCCTATCACCAGCTCGTTAAGGCAAAATGTACTCTCGGAATCTCGCTGCGCCTGATTTTGTGAGATGATTTTTTGTCAGATGTGCACAAATTTATGAGGCGTACGTTGATTAAATTTGGGTGCATCTGGCGGAAAATCAGCCGCAAAGGCAGGTGCAGAGAGATTCCGAGAGTACATCAAACAGAAAAGGAGGCGTTTTTATGGCAGATAAAAGACTCGTAATCACCATTGGCAGACAGTACGGAAGCGGCGGCGCGGAGACGGGAAGGCGTCTGGCTGAGGAGCTGGGGATCGGATTTTACGACAAAAATATCCTCCGCGTCAATTCAGACGAAAGCGGGATCAAAGAAAGCTATTTCCACCTGGCGGACGAGAAGGCGGGCAGCCGGCTGCTCTACAAAATCATCAGCAGCCTGACGCCGGAAAAGGGCGCGCCTTCCTTCGGCTCGGATCTCGTTTCCGCGGACAACCTCTTCCGCTTCCAGTCCGAAGTGATCCGCAAGCTCGCCGCCGCGGAGTCCTGCGTGATCATCGGCCGCTGCGCGGACTACGTGTTGGAGGGTACGGAGGGCCTGGTGCGCATCCACATCTATGCAGACTATGAGGCCAGGGAACAGCGGATCCGGGAGAAGAACCTCTACAGCGAGAAGGAAATCAAAAAGAACATCAAGCGCATCGACCGGGAACGCCGCGACTATTACAAATATTACACCGGGCGCGACTGGGAGTCGCTTGAAAACTATGATTTGGCCATCAACACCACCGCAATCGGCGTAGAGGGCGCGGTGCAGGTTGTCAGGAACTATTTAAGCCTCCTGGGCTATGATTTGGAAAGATGAGGAACCACCCAGTGAATCCAGATAAAAAAGGCCGCGCGGCAGCCGGGAACGCGCCATCAAAAAATCCATCCAATCATCTATCCCGTGCCAAAAGGGCGGCTGTCCAGGCAGGCCGCCCTCCCCGGACAAAGACAAAAAAGCCCCGGGCAGACGTCTGTCCCGTATACCGGGCGTGCGGCGCCTGCCAGCTTCTGCATCTGCCCTACCCGGAGCAGCTCGCCTTAAAGCAGCAGGCAGTCCACGCGCTCTTAAAGGAGTTCTGCCCGGTAAGGCCCATCCTTGGCATGGAGAATCCCCTCCACTACAGGAATAAGGTCCATGCCGTCTTTGGCGTTGACCAGAAGGGAAAGCCCATATCCGGCATTTATCAGGAAGGCACGCACCGGATCGTCCCCGCCCGCCGCTGCCTCATCGAGGACGAAAAAGCAGCAGAAATCATAGAAACCATCCGTGGAATGCTGAAATCATTTAAAATACGGACCTACGACGAGGACACCGGCTGCGGCCTCCTGCGCCATGTTTTAGTGCGCCGCGGCTTTTCCACGGATCAGACGATGGCAGTCCTCGTGACCGCCTCCCCCGTATTTCCGTCAAAAAATAATTTCGTAAAGGCGCTGCGCAGCGCGCACCCGGAGATCACCACGATCCTGCAGAATGTAAATGACCGCGGCTCCAGTATGGTTTTGGGACAGAAGGAACGCGCGCTGTACGGCCCCGGATGGATTGAGGACGTCCTGTGCGGACTTACATTCCGCATCTCATCCCAGTCATTTTATCAGGTCAATCCCGTACAGACCGAACGGCTGTACCAAAAAGCCCTCGATCTGGCCGGCCTCACCGGAACTGAAACGGTGCTCGACGCCTACTGCGGGATCGGGACCATCAGCCTCATCGCCAGCGCCAGGGCCAAAACCGTGATCGGCGTAGAGCTGAGCCGGGACGCGGTGCGGGATGCCGTTCAGAATGCCCGGCGAAACGCGATCAAAAACGTACAGTTTTACTGCAATGATGCCGGAACCTTTATGGCTGACATGGCTTCCCGCGGCGAAACCATTGACGTCGTTTTCATGGATCCGCCCAGAAGCGGCAGCACAGAAGCCTTCATCCGCTCCGTCGCGCAGGTAAAGCCCAAACGCGTGGTCTACATCTCCTGCTCGCCCGAAACCCTGGCGCGGGATCTGAAGGTTTTTAAGCAAAACGGGTATCAGGCCAGGGAAGCATGGCCGGTTGATATGTTCTGCGGGACGCGGCATGTAGAGACGGTTGTTCAGTTGTCCCAATAACATATCAACGATTATATCAGAGCTTCGGTAAACTTAAAGCCGGAGGATGTCACCCCGGCAGAAACGGCAGCTACTTATGATATGATAAACCTAACCCGGACAAGCCGGAACCAATAATTTTGCCATTTTGCGCAAAATTTCGTTGTTAAGCGCCTAATAATACATAGTAGATAACAGTAGAGTTCAAATCAGGGCTTGAGATTAATGTAAACTCATAACAAAAAGCAAAACAGAAATGCCTCGCTTCGGCGGGGCGTTTTTATGCGGAAAGTTGAGTGTAAATTTAAATTAAATTCGGCTAAAAAAATAATTGCCGATTTTTATTGAAATCATAATGAAAATAGTGTATGATATTCGTAGGACAGCAGAGTCAACATTCTACTGCCTTACTTAAAAACGTTTTACGGGAAGGAGGAGTCATAGGTGGGCGCTATCTCTGAAGGCAGAAAATTCATTAAAATTGCTGAGCTAAAAGATATGGGATATTCGTATTATAAGATAGGAAAACTTGAAGAGAACGGAACAATTAAGAGGATCAATCGCAGCACCTATGAGAATCTTTCCTATAAGGGCGAGGAAAATGATTTTTTTAGTGCCGAGGCATATGTACCAGATGGAGTTATCTGCCTTATGAGTGCGGCGAGGTATTATGGTTTGACTGATTTTCTGCCGGATGCGGTAGATGTGGCTATTGCGAGAAAAAAAAAGGTCAGCACTCTTCCTGACTGGCCGGAGATCAGGATCTATTATTTTGATCCGGGACGTATGGCTCTCGGTGTTCAGGAAATCCGGGATGGGGAAAATTCATTCAATATTTTTGACATTGAAAAGACAGTTGTGGATATTATTTATTACCGGAACAAGGTCGGAATAGAGGAGACTTCCGAGATACTGAAAAAATATCTTGAAAGAAAAGATCGGCAGATTGACAGACTCTACGGGTATGCCAAAAAACTCCGCTGCGAAAAAATAATCAGGACATATTTGGAGGTGTTGATATAATGAATGCTGATTCCGTAAAAGCACGACTTAAAAATTTTGCCGTGGAGACAGGACATACTTTCCAAGAGGCTCTGGTCTATTATGGGTTGGAGAGAACTATATACAGAATTTCTGTGTCAAAGTATGCGGAGCATTTCGTGCTGAAGGGTGGAATATTCCTTTATGCGATTTTTGACAGAAATTATAAGAGAGCGACCACGGATGTAGATCTTCTTGCAAGGCGGATTCCAAACAGCAGTGCAGAGATGAAGGGGATCTTCAGAGAACTATTAGCACAAGATACAGATGATGCGCTTACTTTTGATGTTGATTCAATTACGGTGGAAGATATAACGGAATTTAAGGAATATCATGGTCTGCACATTTCAGCAGAAGCCTATCTTGACAGGACAAGGCTTCCGATAAGCATAGATATTGGATTTGGTGATGTGATTTATCCCGATGCAGTGAAGATGGATTTCCCAGTAATTCTTGATATGGAGGCGCCAAAAGTCAATGCGTACTCGCTGGAATCCTCGATTGCAGAAAAGCTGGAAGCTATTGTACATAATGGATATCTGAACAGCCGATACAAGGATTTTTACGATATTTATATCCTTACGAGTAAGTATTCGTTTGAATATGAAGATGTAAAAAATGCAGTATCCGAGACGTTTCTAAACAGAGGAACAGAAATGTCTATGAGTACGGCAGCTTTCAGTGAGGAATTTGTTCATGATCCGCTGCATCAGACGAGATGGAAGTCCTTTCTGAAAAAGAAAAAGGCAATGGTTCAGATTTCGCTTGAAGATGTAATCGCGGGTGTAAGGATGTTTACCGCGCCACTGCTAAATATTGACAGTGGCGTAAGAAGAAGGTGGAATCCGGAAAGCAGGATGTGGGAGAAATAATTTATCCCGTGGACTGATTTCCTCAAAGCACTATTTTGGGACTATGCTGAAAGTGAAAAGCCGCTAACCGTTGACATTCAGGGTATTGTTCCAAGAGGCGGGACTCCTCTCCCGCCCCTTTGCTGCGCCATCATCTCCCCGCTCTCTGTCCGCCTCCAAAAGCGGCCCCGTTGCCAAACCATCTGCCATGTCCTCTCCCATAACCACAGCCATAACCGCGCCCATAGCCGTACCCGCATCCATAGCCATATCCACAGCCATAACCGTCCCCATAGCCCGTGCCGTCGCATACCGCCTGGCGCGCCTTTATTCCGCTTAAGATCCGATCCATCTCCTCCTGCGAAATGATCCCCTGCTCAGCCTGTTCGCCGAGAACGGCTTCCTGCATATCAAGCCTCCGGGCCTTAAACTCATCCAGCCGCCCGTCCTCTGCCGCAATGGCGCCATACGTTTTCCCTGTTTCAAACCGCTCCCGCGCCACATCCTCCACGCTTCTTCCCGTCACTTCCGCGGCCGTATCGGCCGGCGTCTGATATTCCGCAGCCATCGCCGTGGCGGCCGGAGCCATGGAGAGAGCGGCAACCGCTGTAAAAAGAAGAAGATTACGTTTTACATGTTTCATCTCAAAATACCTCCCGGACAATCCGTTATTTTTATTTACAGGTACATCATACAGAAAAAAAATGGCAAAATTGTGTCTTTCATCGTCCAAATTTGTGATAAAATATAAAAGCAGGCAGGCAGCGCCGTATCAGGCCCTCAATAAGACAGGCCAGCCCGCCGTATGATTGCGCCTGAGCCAACGCAAATGCCACAAAAAAAACAAAATTTCATGATATACTGGTAACCGTTCAGGAATCTGAACGGCTGAAGATACTGAAATTATCAGCTATACCGAGTATCCGCAAATCCTATCAAATTAACAGAGGTCAGCAGTCATGGATAAAATTTTAATCGCGGACGACAATGTCCAGATCACAAAAATTCTGAGTGAATTTGCCAAAAAGGAAAACTTTGAGCCCGTCGTCGCCCACGATGGCGAGGAGGTCATTGAGCTGTTCCAAAAACATATGTGTTCGATTATCCTGCTTGATGTCATGATGCCCAAAAAGGACGGATTTGAGGTCTGCAGGGAGATACGCAGGGTTTCCAATATACCGATCATTATGATAACGGCCCGGGGCGAGGATTTTGAACGGATTATGGGCCTGGATATCGGCGCGGATGACTACATTGTCAAGCCCTTCTCGGGCAGCGAGGTCATGGCCAGGGTGCGCGCCGTGCTGCGCCGGATTGATTACTCCAGCCAGACGGCCAGGCAGACGAACCTCTCCTATGACAACTTAAGCGTCTGCCTCGATAACGCCGCTGTAACCGTCGGCGGACAGGAGATCGCCTTAACCAAAAAGGAGCTTGAAATCCTCTGGACGCTTCTTGGCAGCCGCGGAAAAATATTTTCCAGAGACAACTTATTAAATGATCTGTGGGGATATGATTATTATGGGGACAACCGCACGGTTGACAGCCATATCAAACGGCTGCGCGCCAAACTGGACACGGTTCCCCACCCGAACTGGCAGATCAAGACGATTTGGGGAATGGGCTATAAATTTGAGGGAACAAAGGGATGAAGCGCACGATCACCTACCGTCTAATCGCATATTTTTCCGCCGCGCTCGTCCTCTTCTCCGCCATTGCGGGCCTGTTGTTCTGCGCCCTGTTTTCCTGGTACACGGCCAAAACCCATGAGCGGGAATTGAGCGGGCGGGCGCTTTCTATTGCCGATACGCTTTCCCGTTTCTCCCAAAATGAACATCAGGGCCGCGGGATGTCCGGCGGCTTAGGCGCTTACCTTCGGTTTATCGATGAGATCGCCATGAGCGAAGTGTGGCTGGTGGACGAGCAGGCCCGTATCCTCCAGTCCGGTCACAGAAACAGCGCCTTGTCCTACAATGAGCTGCCTTCCGGCGCAGAGGATTTGATAGGCCGGATTTTTGAGGGCTGCGTGGCGTCAAACAGGGAGTTCAGCCCCCTGCTCGACGCGCCCTCCATCACCGTAGGCGCGCCGGTTTATGACGCAAATGGAGACGTGGCCGCCGCGCTTCTCCTGCACAGTCCCATAAGCGGCATACAAAACGCGCAGCGCGGCGGCATCCATATACTTGTGTTCTGCATCATTACCGCGCTTCCCCTGGCAATCATCCTTTCTGTGTTGCTGGCCCGCCATTTTATAAGCCCCTTAAAGAAAATCGGCCAGGCGGCGGAACACGTGATGAACGGCGATTACTCCGCGCGCACCGGCGTCAGGCAGGCGGATGAGATTGGCTCTCTGGCCCGCAATATCGACGCCTTATTTGTGCAATTATCGAATATAGAGGATGAACGGAAACGCCTTGACCAGATGCGGCAGGATTTTACGTCCAATATATCCCATGAGCTGCGCACGCCTGTAACCGTGATCAAAGGGTCGCTGGAGGTCCTGGAACAGGGCCTGGTGACCGACGCGGATGAAATACACGAATATGTCCGGCAAATGCTGTCTGACACAGCGCATCTTGAGCGCCTAGTCAATGATCTCCTGGAGCTCTCAAGACTCCAGAACGCGAATTTTCCGATCGAAAAAACCGAGTTTGATCTCATTGACGTCATTAAAGAGGCCGCCCGTTCCATGCAGAGGCTGGCCGCACAAAAACAGACGCCGATCGAATTTCGCGAAGAAGCCGGATCCTTCCGTTTTTCAGGGGATTACGGGCGGCTGCGGCAAATGTTCTTGATCATCCTCGACAATGCCGTCAAATTTTCGCCGCCCGGCCGTCCGGTAACCATCCGGACATACTGGGAGAAACAAAAGTTCGCCGTATCCATATCCGACTGCGGAAGCGGCATTTCTCCCGAAGACCTCCCTTACATATTTGACCGTTTCTACAGGGAACGCTCCGGGCAGAACAAAACCGGAACCGGCCTTGGCCTTTCGATCGCCAAACAGATAGCCGGCCGCCATCATATAACCATCGCCTGTGAGAGCCGCGTATCTCAATTTACAGTATTTACCTTCCTGTTTCCGTAACGGCTCACCGCTCCTCTTCCCGGTACGTCAGGACCGTCGGAAAGCCCATGCTGCGGAGCTCCCGTTCGAGCTCCACCGCATGATCCATGACCTCAAACGCCCCGGCCATCACCTTGTAATAGCCGTCGTCATAGATCAGATACGCCGGGAATCCCCGCGCCTCAAGCTCGTCGAGCTGCTGCTCTGCCAGAGATCTCGCCCGGTAGACGCCGGTCTGCACCATATAGTAAGAGCGCGCCTCCCCTTCCTCGCGAAGCGTGTTCAAAATCCCGTCCGCGATCGCCTGTGCGACTGCTTCAAACTCCCGGTCAAACCGCGCGTTATCCTCCGGATTGTCGATAAATCCGGCCTCCACAAGGACAGCCGGCATCATGGTCCTGCGCAGTACGATCAGATCCGGCCGTTCAAAAATCCCCAGATCTTTAAAACCGGTCTTTTTCAGCTCATCATTGATAGATTCCGCCAGATCCTCCGCGATCCCCTCTTCCCCGTACACCAGCGTCATCGTCCCCGAGCCGCGCCCCGGCTCCAGAGCGGCGTTGCGGTGCAGCGATACAAACAGATCCGCCCCTGACCGGTTCGCCATGCGCGCCTTCTCAAGCGGCGAATCATACACGTCCGTCACCCGCGTATAGAATACATCCACCCCGTTTCTCTCGAGAATATCCCCCACCGCCAGGGCCAGGCGCAGGTTGTCATCCTTTTCCCGCCTCCCCTCAAATACGGCCCCGGGATCGTAATCGCCGCCGTGACCGGCATCTATCACAACTTTCCTTTTAGCATCCAAAAGAAAAAACTCCTCTCAACATACCTTTGTACTATTACAGTATGTAAAGAGGAGCGAAAGCGTGACCATTCCGATGCAAACTCATGCGCATAAGGGGGGATTGCCAGAGAAATGCCATTGGCCCGTGAATCAATGTCAGTTAGTTAAGCGAAGTGAACGGTTGCAGGGCGTTATCTGTCGTGAAAGGGCCGCCAGAGTCCGATTCCAAACCCAACGGAACTGGCGACGGCGGCCTCCCCACGATAAACAACATCCCGCAATCGTCCGCTTAACTAACTGCCATTGGCCCGTGAACATTAACAATTGTGTACCTATGTAAAACGAGTTTATTAGTATACATTGTAAATAGCAGGCAAATAATTTATAATCAAATATATAAATTGAAATTTGAAAACATTCAAGAAAATTGTAATGATAATTCTGCCCAGAACCACCATTGAGGAAGCAATTACAGAGGGGGCATGGTATGAGAATCCATCAACCGCTGGTTGAATCTGCCAAAATCAACTACTGGTTAGTTTCAGAACAATTCTTTTTCTATTATACTAACGGCAAGGAGGATAAAACATGAACCAGGGAACGATAGGAAAATTCGTTGCAGCCTGTCGAAAAGAGAAGGGGCTTACACAAAAACAGTTAGCAGAAAAGTTAAATATTACCGACCGGGCAGTATCAAAATGGGAAACCGGAAAAAGCATTCCGGATGCCGCCATTATGCTGGACTTATGTAAAATACTTGGTATCAGCGCAAATGAACTGCTCAGCGGAGAAAGGATTGCCATGGAAAATTATCAAAAAAGAGCAGAAGAAAATCTTGTGGAATTGCAGCAAAAAGCAAATAACGCCCAAAAAAGTTCAAATTTACTTGTAAAGCTTGTAGTCCTGATTTTAGGGGTGCTGTTTATAGTCAAATATGGCATCGGCAGCAAAGGCTGGTATTTTATGGATTCTATCAGCATGGAGTTTATCCTGATTCCCTGCCTCCTAATACTGCTGTGTACAGGGTATTGGCGGGGCTTTCTAAAGGCATTTGTCTATTTAATTAAAAGAGACTATTGCACAGCAGAAATGATAAGGGACAGCGCTGACGCGCTTAAACTGGTATGCAGATCCAGTTTGATTTGGGGAAGCATCGGCGTTATAATCAGTACGGTGAATCTTATGCGCCGTCATGCGCTGGAGCCCGAGTTTGCCGCCTTATGTGGGGTTATATCGGTAGCGCTGCTTCCTTTGTTCTACTCCCTGGTTATAAATGCGGTATTGATGCCATTGTATTTTGAGCTAAATCGTTTGCATACGAAAAATGCAGAGTGAGAGCATATGGGCACATTATGATACGGTAAGATAAAAAAGCGCCAACGGATGAATCAATTTCCGAGGGCGCTTTCTTTTTGTCCTGAATTTGTGAGTCAACAACCCCGCTGCAAGCAACGGGGCGTCGAACCTGCAGCGCTGCAGAGCAGCGGGGGATTTGACCCTCGCGGCAGCCGCCAAATGCGCATGCAAGCATGCCCACTTGGCTCGCTGCCCGCGGGAATAAAATGTCTGCGGAGCGCTGTTTACCCGCGAATTAATGCTTTAGACCCCGGCATCATGATATTGCGGTAGTTAATCCGCACGATCATCCCACTCCCCGCTGAACACCTCCACCGCCGGTCCGGTCATATAAACCGTATCCTTTTCCCTGTCCCACGTAATATCCAGCGTTCCGCCAAGCAGATCCACCTGCACGCGGTTCTGCGTATATCCCGCCAGCACGCAGGCCACGGCAGCCGCGCACGCGCCGGTGCCGCAGGCCATTGTCTCCCCGGAGCCGCGCTCCCAGACGCGCATCTTTATGCGGGTCCTGTCAATCACCTGGACAAACTCCGTATTCGTGCGGTCCGGAAAACGCAGATGCATCTCAAACCCGGGCCCGATCTGCTTCAGATCGAGTTCTTCAATTGCGTCCATAAAGACCACCGCATGGGGATTCCCCATGGAAATCCCGGTAAATTCATACCGCGTCCCCTCTGCCACAATCTCTTCCGGAAGATCGGAGGTGATAACCGGCTTTCCCATGTCCACCGTAACCGCCTGCGCTTTCCCGTTCACGGCCTTAATCTCCAGATGTTTCACGCCCGAAAGCGTTTCCACTGAAATTTTCGTCTTATCCGCAATGTGATGATCATACGCGTACTTTCCCACACAGCGTATCCCATTCCCGCACATCGCGCCCCGGGATCCGTCCATGTTGTACATATCCATCCTGCAGTCCGCGATATCCGAGGGCTGAATCAGGATCAGCCCGTCCGCGCCGATGCCGAAATGGCGGTCGCTGACCAGAACAGCCGTCCTTTTTGGATCCTTCACAGTCTCCTCAAAGCAGTTTACATACACATAATCATTCCCCAGGCCCTGCATCTTTGTAAATTTCATTCCAATCAGTCCTCCTTAACCGTACAGTCTCAAAATCATTTCCGCTCAATTCTCCTTAACCATACAGCCTCAAAATCATTTCCGCCGCCTCCGCCATGCCGCATCCGGTATCCATGCTGCATTTCTGCAGATACTTATGCGCCTGCGGCTCTGTCATATGGTTGCGCCCCATCAGGAGCTGCTTGGCCTTATCAATCGCCGCGCGCTCCCCGTCCCCCCTCGGCAGCGGTTTCTTCCTCCTCTCCCGCCTTCGTCCGCTCTGCGTCTCCTCGAGCATGCGCACCGTGGAAATGAGATCGCACATCTTAAAGGGGGTCGGAAGGCAGACGAGGCGTCCCATATCCTCCCCGCTCCATTTGGCCGGGGAGGCGATCACCAGGATCTCAAATGCGTCCGAAAGCTGGCGGCCCAGCTCGCGGCACGTCATATCCCCGAAACAAAATCCGCAGATCACAATCCCGCTCCTCAGATCATCCGCATTTGCCAGCACCTGCGCGCCGCAGGTGCATGAAACCGTGGTCTGCAGCCCGTTTTTGACAAGGATATTGCGGATACTTCGTCCGTCCTCCGGCTTTTTAAATGCCACTATAATATTCGTCAACCGCCTCACCTCTCCCCGTCAGCAGCGATACAGGTATTCCGCGAGCTCCCAGTCCGTCACATACGAGCAGAAGCGCTCCCATTCCTCCTTTTTCCCCTCATGGTACACCCGGCAGAGCTTATCCCCAAAGGTGCGCCGGGCAAACGAATTTTCGGGAAGCTGGCGGATCAGCACGCCCAGCGTCTCCGGAAAGCGCGGATCCGCCTCGTACTGCGTAAGCTCACAGCCATTTTCCAGGCCGTTAAGCCCCGCTGAAAGAATCGCTGCCAGAGCCAGGTAGGGATTCGCCGCCGGATCCGGGAAAAGCGCCTCCAGAGACGCCCCTCTCTCCGAGCAGCCTGTCAGGCGGACGGCCTTATCGCTTCCCTTTTCCCAGGCCGCGGCCGGGAATTCCGGCTGGAACACGGATCCGCGGCTGGCTGCCAGGCGTTTGTAGGAATTGATCATAGGATTCGTAAAAATCATCATATTGTATAAATTCTTAAGAATTCCCACCCGGAACCGCGCGGCCGCCTCCCCCGCATCCGAGCCGTCCGTCCGCCGGATCGTCATGCCCACATGAAGCCCCGAGCCGTCCCCGCTCATGTTGGGCTTTGGCATAAAGGTCGCATGCAGCCCGTGGCGCTTCGCAATCCGCTTCACCGCTGTCTTAAACGTCTGCAGATAGTCGCCTGCCTCCACCCCGCGGCGCGGCGGCAGCCGGAAGCTGTGCTGGCCCGGCGTGAGGCCGTGGCGCGCGCTCTCTGCTTCCATTCCCGCCTCCTCAAGGCTCATGAGCATATCGCGCCGCACATTCTCCGCCAGATCGATCGGCCCCGCGTCATAATAGCTCGCCACCTCATGCGTGATCGTCGTGGGCCTCCCGTTGTCATCCGTGTGGAATAAATAAAATTCACACTGAAAATCAAACTCAACCGCAAGACCCATCTCCCCTGCCCTCTCCACCTGCCTCTGCAGCAGATACCGCGAATCCAGCCCGGAAAAAGCCCCGTCCGGGCCGCAGATATTGCAGATCAGCCGCGCCGTATGCGATCCGGCCCCCTCCCAGGGAAGAAGCGCATACGTATGCAGATCCGGTTTTAAATAGAGCTGCGTTTGCTCCTGCCTGTCCGTTAAGTAATCCGGCGCGGACTCGCTGTCCGTCTCCCCCTTTTTAAGCCCTCCCAGGGCAAAACGGTTGATCGGATATCCCTCCCTCACAGCCCGTTCTGCCTGGTTTTTCGTCATCTCGACCACCTTATTCTGCCCGAATACGTCTGTAAACTGAAATTTTACCAGATCGACTGCCTCGTCAAAAAGGGGGGCGTTGTTCTTTTCCATCTTTATCTTCATCTCCATTTCCACCTCGCGTCTTTTTAACCGCAAAAGGGAGCTGTACCGTTAAAGTCAGCCCCTTTGCCAATGTTTATGCTGCTGTCTGCGCCTATATTGCACCCGAGTCATATATGATAGGGATCGTGAAAGGGTGCCAGAGAGCTTCTATTTCTCCGAGCGGGTCGGGGATTCTGTTGGATATAGAAGCTCTCGGGCGGCGGCCGGGTAGCCTCACAACAACTCAAGCCTCTCCGTCATCCCGCTCCCAAGCGTCATTTTCCCCACATAGCCGACCTCGCCTACCATGTAGACCACGCCGTCCTCCTTGATCTCCACTTCCAGCACGCCGCCGGGCATATGCACATACATGTGGCTGTCCGCCAGGCCCAGACGCACGGCCGCGCAGGCCGCGGCGCAGGCGCACGTTCCGGATGCCAGCGTATACCCCGCGCCGCGCTCATAAATCTCGATCTGGATATTCGTCCGGTCCAGGACATTTAAAAGCTGCGTGTTGACCTTTTCAGGAAAACATTCCGCCCCCTCCGAGTGTTCCCCGATGCGGCAGACGAGCTCCTTTGAAATCTCATTCATCCAGATCACACAGTGCGGGTTTCCGATGGAAAGGCAGGTGGTCACATACGGGATCTTGCCGAATACCATGGTCTGGTTCACCATCTCCCGCCGCTCGCCGGTCACCGGGATCTCGTCGCTCCAGAATGTCGGGCGGCCGATGGAGATTTTCACGCGCGTTCCCTGCTCGTTTAAGTAAAAAACCGTCTCCTCCCCGTCCGCTGTCATCCAGGACACGCTCGTCTTCTGGACATAGCCGGCGTCCTTTAAATACTTTGCAAAGATCCCCATCCCGTTTCCGCTCTTCTTTGCCTCGCTTCCGTCGGGATTAAAAATCTTTACATACATCCGCTCCTGATCCAGGTAAGGCCCGGCCAGGATACCGTCTGAACCTGCCCCGAAATGGCGGTTGCAGATGAGCCGTATCCGCTCTTCATTTAACTCCATCTCATTGTGGTTCGGATCATAAATCAGATAATCATTTCCCATGCAGTGATACTTTTCCAGAACAATCTGCTTCATCCGCGCATCCTCCTATCGCTGATATAATGGACAGCCATGATTTCGTTTTCACGGGCCGGGCCGGAGCTTTTTCCTCCGCCCACTTATATGTACTCTCGGACTCTACCCCCGCAAATCAGGCGCGGTGAGAGCCCGAGAGTGGATTTATGAGCGGCGAAAGCGCTCGATCTCGCGCCAGAGCGCCCGCGCATTCTCAATCAGGCCGTCAAACGCCCCATACTTATAAAAATTAATAAACAAAAGGCCCACAGGCACGGCCAGGATCATGCCGGCAATCCCGCGCGCCTTAAAGCCGATATACAGCAGAAACAGCGTCATCAGCGGCGGGATCCCCATGGAATCCCCCACGATCTTCGGCTGAATAATCTGGCGCACCACCTGAGTCAGGATGTAAATCAGGATCAGGCCCGCTCCATACGCATATTCGCCTGTAAAAAGCTTGATCGCCGCCCACGGAAGCAGCACGGTCCCGGTCCCGAATATGGGCAGGAAATCCAGCAGGGCGATGAGCACAGCCAGCACAAGCCCGTACCGCACGCCCAGCACAAGAAGCCCTGCGGCCAATATGCCCGCCACCACGAACATAATCCGAAACTGCGCCAGAAAATAGCCGCCGATCAGGCCCTTTGCATCCCTTTTTAAATACTCCGTATACTGGAACACGGCGCGCGGCAGATGCGCCGTGAGCCAGCCCATGACTGCCTCCCGCTCTGCCAGGAACAGGTACGAGGCCAGAAACATCACGATCGTATTCACCATCGCATTCGGTATGCCTCTCGCCACGCTTCCGGCCAGCTCCACCGTCGGCGCCGCCGCCTTTGACACCAGACCCCCGATGCTTCCCCTCACAGCCTCCCAGAGCCCGGAGAGAAGGCCGCTCATGCCGTCCGGCAAAAAGGAAAACAGCCGTTCGCCGTTTGCAAACGCCCCGTCGATCTCCAGCAGCGCGTGCTCATACAGGGCCGGGATATCGGCGGCAAAGGCCGACAGCTCCCGGTAAACCAGCAGGACCGCCAGGTAGATAAGCCCAATCACTGCCGCAAGCGCCGTTACCATGACCGCTATGGAGCTGTGCCGTCTCACAATCCGCAGGCGGCGTTCCAGATAACGAACCGGCGCGTTGGCCGCCATGGCGACCAGCCATCCGACGACGAACGGCATAAAAAAGCGCAAAAGCTTAGGCCCCCACACGCAGGCCAGGTAAATCCCGGCCAGAGGAAACGCGACATTGAGCAGCATCCGGACATACCGCTTTACGTCCTCTGTCATATCAGGCCGTAGTGTTGCGCAATCGCCCGGAACGCGGGCAGAGAGCGCTCGATCTGTTCATAGGACACACAGTACGCAAGCCGCACATATCCGCCGCAGGCGAATGAGCTTCCCGGAACCACCAGGACATTGTGTTTCTTGCAGACCTCGCAGAACTCCTTCTCATCCTCCTCCGGAGATTTCATAAAGAGATAAAATGCGCCCTGCGGTTTCACGCATGTGAACCCGCACTCCCGCAAACCGTTGTACAGGAGATTCCGGTTCCGGTCATACGCCGCCACATCCACCTCCGCGTCCAGACAGCGCCCAATCACGCGCTGCATCAGGGAGGGCGCGTTCACGCAGCCCAGGACGCGGTTCGCAATCGAGGCCGCCTTAAAGACCTCTCCCGCACTTTCCATCTCATCCGGGATCACCAGATAGCCGATCCGCTCCCCGGGCAGGGACAGGGACTTGCTGAACGAATAGCAGATAACCGTATTCCTGTAATACCCGGTGACAAAAGGAACCTTTACGCCGTCATACGCCAGCTCCCGGTACGGCTCATCTGAGATCAGGGCGATCTGCGACTGGAATTCCCCCTGCTTCCTCTCAAGGATCCCTGCGATCCGTCTCAGCGTCTCATCCGAATAAACCACGCCTGTGGGGTTATTCGGCGTATTGATGATCACCGCCTTAGTCCGCTTGCTGATCCGCTTCTCAAATTCCTCAAGATCCGGCTGGAAATCTGCGGTATTGGGGGGTACGACGCGCAGCTCCCCGTCATAATTGCGCACATATGAGCCGTACTCCACAAAATACGGGGCAAACGTTACCACCTCGTCGCCCGGATCCAAAATGGTCTTTAAGATCACATTCAGCCCGCTGGCCGCCCCGACCGTCATCAGGATATTCCCCTTGTGGAACCGCGTCCCAAAGCGCCGGTTCAGCGAATCGGCGACCGCCTCCCGCACATCCTCATAGCCCGCGTTGGACATGTAGCCGTGGACAAACAGGGAATCCTCCTGCTCCAGGATATCCAGAATCGCCTCCTTTACCTCCCCCGGCGCAGGGACGCTCGGATTTCCGAGGCTGAAATCAAACACATTTTCCCGGCCGTAAAGGCGCGCCAGCCGGTTTCCCTCCTCGAACATCATCCGGATCGCGGAATTGTTCTGAATCATCGGCGTCATTTTTTTGGAAATCATCATAACAAAGCCCCTTTCTTAATCGCAAAACGCCTGCCTCCCCTGCGCCGCCCGCTCCCGGACAGCCCGCTTCCCTTAAAAAAGGAGACATAAAGCGCCGCCGCCCCTGTGACTGCCAGATAAAACCAGGTCGCGGGATTGCTGAACCACGTTGTAAAAAAGGATAAAAGCAGATAAAACGCCATCTGCGCATACAGCAGGTACAGGATGGGATTGCGCACATGCTCCATCTTCCGCATCAGGACAAAGGATACAAAGCCCAGGACACAGGAAAACATCAGCACGCCGAGCAGCCCAAAATCATAATATGCGTCATAAATCAGCGTTAATGTCGTCATCTCCGTCCTGGTGACAAAAACCGGCCCCGGTGTCAGGGACGGATACAGAAATTTCAGCCCGCTTAAGCTCCACAGAGGGGCCAGCATCCGCATGCCCCATGTGTGCCCCGCGCCCTGCCCGGTCAGGCAGTTAAAATTATCGTAATTGTTGGCCACATACATATAGGGCTGTGAAAGAAAGAGCGGCATCTTCTCCTGCTTCATCTCAAAAACGGCCTTTAAATACGCGCTGTCATGGCTTCTGGCAGCCGTCATCGCCACATACGCCGCGGCAAACGCCGCCGCCGCGCCCAAAAGGATGGGCAGGCGCACCCGTTCCCCCATCTGGATATACGTAAAGGCCGCCAGAAGCACTGCCAGAAGAAGCTGGGAACGCGACACACAGAGAACGGGAATCAGCAGGGCCAGCGCGTCCATCACAAGAAGCGCCGCGGTCTGCGTCTGATTTCGGCCCCGGTCAATACAGAAATACATCACGGAAAGGGAGGGCACAAGCGCGCACGACACGGTCACATAATGGATCCCCGTCAGGTGGAAATACGAATACGCGTGCGGAACCCCCCTCACGAAAAGCGGGATATAGCCAAGCGCCGCCGCCTCGGCCGCAAAACACCCAGCTGACAGCACGGTAAGGATACAGGCCGCCGCAAAGATCGGCTGCTTCGCATCCCCAAAATCCGCGCGCCGGCTCTGGCGGTTCCACCTCGCGCCGCTTCCGCCCTCCAGATACCAGAAGACCGCATAAAAACCGGAAAACGCAGCCAGAAACGAAAGCCAGGTCATGGCATTCCAGTCCTGGCTTAAACGGCTGAGCCGCAGGGCGGCCAGCCCCTGCCCGCCCACAAAGGACAGCGCAAACAGGGCGCGCAGGTGGAGCGCGTTCCCGGACCGCCTGTAATCCTCATAATACAGCCACAGCGCCGCCCCCAGAAGGCAGAGCCCGGCCGGATACGGATGCCGGCTCATAGCAAACATCCAGGCCGCCCCATAGCACAATACATAAACGATCATGAACTTGTTTCCCTTCCATAAGACGGAAGGGCCGCGTTTCTCCTTCGCCGCCCTTCCCTTTTCGTGTCCGCGTCCTCACGCGATGCCGCGTGCAGACCTATTCCCCCAGTCCCTCGTCCACAATCCGCAGCATGGAGGACAGCGCTTCCTCCTCGTCCCGTCCCTCACAGATAAATTCGATCTCGTCCCCGCACTTAATACACGCGCCCAGCACGCTCAGCACGCTTTTTGCGTTGGAGATCGTATCCCTGAATTTAAACGTAACGGAACACTCATGCCTCGACGCCTCATTGCACAGGATCCCGGCCGGCCTCAGATGGAGGCCCGTTGAATTTTTAATTGTCGCCATCGCGCGAACCATCGCCAAACACCTCCGTTTCTTCCTTTCTGTCAAACCGATATGGCCGCTGTCGCCATAAACATACGGCCCTCACAGCATCATCTCAATATTTTTACTGCGTCTCTCCCTCTGTCTCTGCCGCAGTTTCCGCTTCCGTCTCCGGGCCGGCCCCGGCGGCCGCTTCCTGGGCGCCTTCCGCTTCATTCGGCCTGTCCGCCTCTGCCACGGTCACCGTAACCGGGGACGAGGCGATCACCTCAAACGCGTCATCCAGCCGGATCTGAGCCGTGACCGTGTGGACGCCGGGCGTAAGGCCCGTCACGTCCGCCTGTATATTCATTTTATCCACAGAAAGACTGTCCAAATCCTCTTTTAAGCCCCTCACACGGATCTCTGCCTTTGAATCTCCCAGGGAATAGCTTAGTGAATCCTCCTGGCCGGCAAGCGTGATATCCTTTGCCTCTGCCGTAAAGCTCCGCTCCCTCAGCCGCTCCACCCGGAGCGTGATCTCCACCACCGTATTCTCCAGCCCGGCGATGCTCAGCTTGGGATCCAGATGATCCGCCAGATCAATCTGGCACACCTTATCCTGCGTCGCGCCCTGGATATTCAGGGCCGGATCCTGGATGGTAATGGTGTTTAAAGAAGCCAGATCGGATTTAAGCCCCGCCACGGATATGGTGCGCAGGCTCGCCTCCGCGCCCGTGTAGCGGTATCCGGCCGCCACCTCGCCGCTCACCACAAAATCAAGCGGAATCTCCCTGACCTTCAAAATCTGCATCGAATAGGAAACATCGCCGCTCAAGGTGCGGACCGATTCGCCCAAATCCTTCAGCACATTTCCGTTTGCGTCATAGTACACAGGTGTCGCCATGCCGCTCACATCCGCCGTCGCTCCCTCTACGTCAAATTCGATTCCCACGCTGCTGATCTGCCCCATCAGGGAGACAGGCCCCCTGACCGATACCTGGGAGGGGATTATGGAAATCGTACCCGGCTGGCAGCCCTCGCCCGGCGTTCCGGCCGGCCGGGCCTCCAGGGCAAAGGATTTTGTAAGAATGTCCTCGGTCTGGATCTTCAAAACCTCCGGAGCCTTCACCACCGGGGCCGATTCAAGCAAATCCTTATTTTTCAGGACCTCCACCCGGATCGGTATCGCGCCTGTCACATCATACATCTCCGACAGATCCACATAAGCCCTGAAATCCGTATCGCGCAGCCGGTACGCGTCCTTGGTCCGGATCTTGTAGCTTATGGTAGCCGTCTTCTTTCCAACCACCTCATACGCCAGATTTGCCCGCTCCAGAATCGAATCATTTACAATCTCAACCTCAATCTCCTGTGTCGCCGTCACAATCGGGTTGGCGATATTGACCACAGCCAGCCACACAAAGAATGCGCAGAACAGCGAGAGAAGCTTGATCCACAAATTTCTAGTCAGCCTTTCTTTCATTCCTCCGCCTTCCCTTCCAAATCCTGAACCTTCCCGCTCCCGCGTCGTCCCGCTTTATCATGACAGAGAGAAGCCCGCGCAGATCCTCCGCGTCCGACACCCGGCGGAGCTGCCCGCCCGAGGCCACGGAAACGCGGCCCGTCTCCTCCGACACCACAAGGGTAATGCTGTCCGAGGATTCGCTGACTCCCACCGCCGCGCGGTGCCTGGTGCCCAGATCCTTGCTGATCGCCATGTTATCCGACAGCGGCAGGTAACATGTGGCCGCCGTCACACGGTTGCCGCGGATCACGACTGCGCCGTCGTGAAGCGGCGTATTGTGCTCGAAAATATTGATCAGGAGCTGGCTCGTCACAATACCGTCCACCTGGATCCCCGTGCGCTCGATCTCATTCAGCTTCGTCGTCCGCTCAATCACCATCAAAGCGCCGGTCTTCACTTTGCCCATCTCAAAGCAGGCCCGCACCAGCTCATGGATCGTCTTCTCCGTAAACGCCTCGTTCTGCTTCTCATCCTCCTGCGCAAACAGGCTGGTGAGCACGTTCCTGCTCCCGAGCTGCTCCAATGCCTTCCTGAGCTCCGGCTGAAAAATAATCAGAATCGCCGTCACCGCGATATAGGAGATCTTCTCCAGAAGCCACAGGATCGTATCCAGCTCCATCACAGCGGCAAACATGAAAAATGCAAGGATAAACAGAATCCCTTTAAGGAGCGTCCATGCCCTTGTATTCTTTATCCAGACCAGCACCTCATAGATTACGATGGCAATGATCGCAATCTCCAGAAAGTTTTTTATCGTAATCTTCGGTACAAACGAGATCCAGGAATAGATCTCCTTTAAAAATTCTGCCATGCATCCACTTCCCTTAAAAGCGCGGGCGCCGGGCAGACGCAGATTCAGCGCCTGGCCGCCTTGCGCGTATTAATCCTTTTTACCTTAACGTCCGGCCTTGTCACCGTAAGCTTCGGGACCGCCTTCACATAATAATAATACTCGTCATCCTCAAACTGCACGTATTCCGTCCTGCTATAGTCTACGGCAAAAACAAAAAAATGGTACGCCCCGGCCGCTGCGCAGGACAGCACAATCCCAAGCGTCATCTCCGGCAGCGACATCTCCACGCCGAACCGGAAATCCCCCACAAAAATGACCACCACCTGCGCGATCACACCCGCCGCGATGGCGATGATCCAGGAATAGCTGACGGACCACCTCTTAATCAGATGAACAACCAGGACGCCCAGACAGCAGGCGGCCATCATCACCAGCATGACCTGATTGCCCAGAAGGCCCTTCACAGCCCCGATAAAGACCTGCGTCATCTCCTCCTGCCCGCTGCCGGCCAGAAAGCCGCTGTTCATCTTTGTATACAGCATCACATAATAAATGAAAATCCCGCAGCACATGGGAATCACGGAAAGAAGGCTGCCCGCCAGCCCCGTAAGCAGCGGAATCACAAACGGCATCTTCAGAAAAAACAGAATCGGCGCCGCAAGAAGCAGCACACTGTCCCCGGGCCGGAAGCTGTAGTAGAGAAGCGCCACCACCAGGATAAACACCAGCGTGATCACCGTCACCTCCATGGAAGCCGCCGAGAGCTGCGCCAGCAAAAAGCCGCCGCACAAAAACGCGATCGCCCCGTAAGGAAGGCACGCGCATACAAGACCCATCCCCGCCGGAACTAGCGGCCCGCTGAGCTTTGGCATAAAACCCACGTTCTGGTTCATCAGAAAAACGGCCGTAAAGCCGACCGCAAAGCGGATCACCGGTATGGCAAACGCGCTGTACTTCGCGTAAAAGGCTTTAAGCCCCTCCTTAAATACAAGCAGTCCCATCATATGCGTCCGCCCTCCCTGGCCAGCTCCCTGGAACGGCTCTGATACTCATAACGCTTGTCCAGGTGCTTTAATTTCGAGATGTAGATGCGGTTCATCTTCACCTCATACTCATAACGCCTGCTGTATACCGCTACAACCAAAAGCAGGTAGGCCAAAAGCCCCGCGCCGTATATCCAGCCGCCCTTAAGCGCCAGGGCCGCCAGGCGCTCAAACTCCATGGTGCTTAAAAATTCATCCATATTCATCAGCACCCACAGGGCCAGAAGCATCAAAAAACACAGCGTATAGTGAATCAGACCGCTGATCAGGCCCCTGCTGATATAATCGCTCTTAAAATAACCGGACGCGTCCCTTAAGCAGCACTGGTTCTTCTTCTCAAACATAGCCAGATCCGTCATCAGACGGATCTTTTCTTCATTCAGCATAATGTCACTCTCCAAACCTGATGCGCAAACATGTATGGTTCAAGCGGCTGTCCCGGCCGGGGCGCGCTGTCTGTAATACAGCAAGGAACTGTGAATAAAAGAGAAAATTTGCTTTTGTGCTGGCGCATGGCAGATTCTCTCTTTTTTAACGAGGCAGACGGCCTGTGGAACAAACCTCTGATTGTTTTGCGTGGCTCATAGCATATGGAGTTATTATATCATAAGTTATGGTAAATGGCGAGCATATTACAGAATTTTCATAAAATTGTAATGTAACTGGGTTACTGTTCACGGCTGCGCCGTTCACAGCAACATGATGCACACAAAATGGGCAGACTGCCCATTTTGGCGCCTGCTGCCCTCGGGTTTTCTGTGACCTTCGCTCACAAAAAACACCTCGCGGAATACTACCCGTAAACAGTAACGTAACTGGTTACTAAATGTTGCCGGTAATGGATCGGCCTACTCATACCGCAGCGCATCAATCGGATCCGCCTTCGCCGCCTTGGACGCGGGATAAAGCCCGAAAAAGATCCCCACCACGGCCGAGAACGACACAGCCAGAATCACCACTCCCGGTTTTACGATCGTCGGAACGCCGAGGGCCATCCCGGCGAGGCTGACGATGCCTCCGCCGAGGATGATTCCGATGACGCCCCCGCACGCGGAGAGGATGGCGGACTCGGTCAGGAACTGGATCAGGACGTCCCGCGTGCGGGCTCCCAGCGCTTTGCGGATGCCGATCTCGCGCGTCCGCTCCGTGACGGATACAAGCATGATGTTCATGATGCCGATTCCGCCCACGATCAGGGAGATCGCCGCGATCCCGCCGACCGCCATGGAAAGGTTGGCCATCATGGAGTCCATCTGGCCCATCTGGCCGATAGCGGTTTCCATGCGGAAATCCTCCGGCCTGCGATCCTTAAGCTTTGCGACATAGGCGGTTATCTCGCTGTAAAAGGTGTTCAGCTCCAGCTCCGTCATGCCTGTGTCCGCGAAAAAATGGCAGAAATAGAAATAATCGTTGGGCCAGGTAAGAAGCGTCCAGGGCACGTATGCCTTTCCGTTGTCGCCGCCCGAGCCCATCACCATCTGCTGGAAGGCGCTCATTTTTTTCTGATAAACGCCGACAACCGTGTATTCCTGCATATTTCCGAAAATCTCGGCCCGGAAGGTCCGGCCCACCGCGTTTTCCGTCCCGAACAGGCGTCTGGCGCTGTCTGCCTCCATGACCGCGTTCTGGCGGCGGCCCTTGATGTCGCCGGCGTTCAGATAACGGCCGTACAGGATATCCACTGGCTGCACCTCCTGATAGAGATAATCCACGCCGGAAAAATTGAATTTAAGCGAAGCATACTCCGAAACGGCCTCGCTGCTGGCGCTCATGTTGCTGTCGATATAGCTGATTTTATCCCCGAACACTTCCTTGATCCGGCTTAAATCATCCATCGTAAAATAATCGCTCTGCCTGACATCGTCCACCCAATACCCGATGCTTAGGTACGCCTGCGTGATGCCGATGTCCTGATAAATGCTGGAAAACAGGCCGCGCATCGTGTCCCCGATGGAGACAATGGCAATCACCGAGCCGATGCCGATGATGATGCCCAGCATGGTCAGGAAGGCGCGCATCTTATTGGCGCGCAGGGCCGTAAAGGCCATCTTCATATTTTCTAACAGCATATATTCCCCGCCTCCTTATCCCCGTCCGTCCCCGGATCCCGGGCCGGCTTCCGGGGCGGACTGTCCACGCCGCCCGCCGCCTCTGGCGAAAGATCCCGCCGCCGCGCCGGTTTGGGGTTCCTGACATCGCTTACCACCTTCCCGTCCCGGAAACGGATGATCCGCTCCGTGAACGCCGCGATGTCCTCCTCATGCGTTACCACCACCACCGTGGCCCCCTCGTCGTGAAGCGCGGAAAACAGCTCCATGATCTCGATCGAAGACGCTGTATCGAGGTTTCCGGTGGGCTCGTCCGCGAGAATGAGCGGCGGCTCATTGGCCAGCGCCCTGGCAATGGCCACCCTCTGGCGCTGGCCGCCTGACATCTCGTTCGGCATATGTTCGATCCGCTTCCCAAGGCCCACGCGCTCCAGAAGCGCCACCGCGCGCTCATGGCGCAGCCGCTTTGGCACATGCGCGTACGTCATGGGCAGCTCCACATTCTTGACCGCGGGCGTCCTCGAGATCAGATTAAAGGACTGGAACACAAAGCCGATCTTCTGGTTGCGGATCCGCGAGAGCTGATCCTCGTTCAAGGTGGAGATATCGATCCCGTCCAGGTAGTAATGTCCCAGCACCGGGCGGTCCAGGCATCCCAGAATATTCATCAGCGTGGATTTTCCGGAGCCGGACTGGCCCATGATCGCCACGAACTCGCCCTTTTTAATGGTCAGGTTGATGTTGCTTAAGCCGATCACCTTCACAGCCCCGGTATCATATACCTTACAGAGATTCACGATCTTGATCAGCTCATCCGTCTCCACTTCCGGGAGCTCCCCCCTGCTGCTTTTAAGCCATCTCCTTATCATACGCCAGCCCCCTGCGCCATGGTCACAGACATGCCTTCCGCCAGGCCCGCGGGATTGGGGATGAGCAGCATCCCCTCTGTGAGAGCGCCCTCCTCAACGGGGAGAATCTCCACCTCCAGATCACTTTCCACACCGGTCGTGACCGGAATCAGATGCACGAGATTCGTTGCCGCGTCCACAGTCGCCACGCACACGTTCCCCTCCGCGTCCGCGGTCAGGGCCGTCTGCGACACCTTAAAAGTCTGGCTCGCCTCCCCGATCACGATCGACGCCTTGGCGGTGATCCCTGCAATCAGGCCGCCGGAGCTCTCCCCGTCGATGCGGATCGTGGCGGGAACCACGCGCTCCGAGGATCCGCCCCCCTTTTCCTCTCCGGTCGGGGAAATGGAGACGATCTCGCCCCGGGCAGGCGTCCCGTTGAGAATATCAGCCGTGATCTCCGCCTTCTGCCCCACCTGCACCTTGCCGATGGAATACTCGCTGACCGCGATCACCATCTCCAGGATGTCCAAGTTCTCCACGATGAACATGGGCTTTTCATCCTCGGGCTTATCCGCAAACTGCCCCACCTTGGAGTTTACCCGCACCACAGTCCCGGCGATCGGGCTCTTCACCTCCGTATTCTCCAGATCCTTCTTCTTCTGATCCAGCTCAAACTGGGCGGACTTCACCTTCAGCTCATACGATTTGTCCGGAACCGCCCGGCCGCCCTGCACAGTAAAGGATTCCACCTGCCGCGCCGCGTCCTTTAACGCATTATTCACCTGCTCCATCTCCGCCTGGGAAATGTCGCCCGCCGCAAACAGGACCTGATTGCGGTTATAATTCAACTGCGCGGTCTGGTAATCCTGCACGGCCTTCTCATAATTGTGCTGCGTATCCCGGATATTCTCATTGTATTCGCTGACAGCCAGCTCATACGAGTTCTGCGCTATCTCCACTTCCCTGGCTGCGTCCGAGCTGTCGATCCGGGCCAGCGTCTGCCCCTTTTCCACCCGGTCGCCCTCTCGCACCATGATCTCCAGCACCTCCGCGTGCAGATTGGACACTACATCCGCGCTCTCCGTGCCGGACACCGGCCCGTTTAAGCTCAAAACCTCCGTCACATCCCCCTTTTCCAGCGGGAGCGCGGAAACCATGACAGCCGGCTCCTTTTTCGGGCAGGCCGCCCGGCTTATCACAAACAGCAGTACGGCAGACAGGGCAAAAAGCCCCAGCTTTTTCTTCCCGCTAAGGCCCCGGATTCCGTTAAAAACAGCCTTTGCGCGGCCGCCTTTCCCCTCGTTTGCCCTGTCTTTTTCCCGCGCTTTATCCCTGCGCTTTCCGCCCTTTTTCTTCTTTCCCGGGGAATGATCCTCTGACAGGTATTCTCCCAGGATCTCCTGCATCTCCTCGTCCGTCTTCTCTTCTGCAAATTCCGGTTTCTGGCCTTTTTTCTGCATCTCCATCTTCTCTTCTTTTTCCTTTTTATGCCACATATCCGACTCCCTGTATATGTATTGTCCCGGGGCGTGTCTGAAAATGCCCCGCCGCCCGGCGGCCTGAAGGCCAAAACACATCTGCCGCCTTTATTTATAGAACGAGACAGAGCTTCCTATCTCTTCAAATTTCTTTTAAAATTGCATTCCCCACTTCCTGCGTCGAGGATGTTCCTCCCAGATCCGGGGTAAGGGCCTCGCCCTTAACGAGCACGCGCTCGATCGCCGCCAGGATCCGCGCCCCCCATTCCTCATAGCCAAAGAAATCAAGCATCTGCGACACAGACCATACAGCCGCCATGGGATTGGCGATCCCCCTGCCGGCAATATCCGGGGCCGAGCCGTGGATCGGCTCAAACATAGACGGGTAACGCCGCTCCGGATTTAAGTTCGCGCCGGCCGCAAGGCCCATCCCGCCGGCGATCGCCGCGCCCAGATCCGTTAAAATATCGCCGAACAGATTACTCGTCACCACCACCTCAAAACGCCCCGGATCCTTTACCATAAACATGCTTGCCGCGTCCACCAGGTATGCGTGCGTCTCCACATCCGGATACTCCCGGCTGACTTCATCAAATATCTGATCCCAGAACACCATGGAATAATTCAGCGCGTTTGCCTTGCTCACGCTCGTTAAGCTCCGCCTCTCCCGCCGCGCCGTCTCAAAAGCATAGCGGATGATCCGCTCGCAGCCCGCCCTGGAAAATACGCCGTCCTGGATCACCACCTCCTGCGGCTTTCCCCGGTACAGCCAGCTCCCGCTCCCGGCATACTCGCCCTCGCTGTTTTCGCGGATAAAGGTCATGTTTACCTCTTCCTTTTTAACGCCTTTTAGCGGGCACGGCGCTCCGGAAAGCAGCTTCACCGGACGCAGGTTCACATACTGATCAAACCCCTTGCGGATCGTGAGCAGGAGATCCCACAGGGAAATGTGATCCGGCACGCCCGGCGCGCCCACGGCCCCCAGAAAAATCGCGTCAAAGTCCTTAAGCCGCTCCATCCCGTCCTCATCCATCATGCGCCCGCGCTTTAAATAATACTCGCACCCCCACGGAAACCAGATATCCTCCACCGCAAACGCGCCGTCCATCCGCGCAACCTGCTTTAAAAGCTTCATTCCCTCCGCGACCACCTCCGGTCCCACCCCGTCGCCCGGGATCACGGCAATCTTCCATGTTTTCATAATCTTCTCCTTTCCTCCGTAAGCGTCCAATATACTCCGGAATCTCGCTGCGCCTGATTTTGCTAGAGCGTGTTTGAAAAATGCTTTCTGCCAGATGTGCGTTCCGCTTTGTGGGAGATTTGGGCCAAATGAACGCGGCGCAGTGGGCTGCGTTCATTTGGCGCAAAACTCCCACAAAGCAGCACGCACAGCTACCAGAAAGCAATTTTCAAACACGCTGTAGTACATTTCATAACCTCTGAACTGTACTTCCCTGTCACTGCGGGGCAATTTTCCCGCCCGATGCCAGGCCGCAACGCAAAACAGCCATAACCGGAACCCTGTCCGGATATGGCTGCACAGGCGCCCTCCCCAACGAAAACAATGCCTGAGGCGGACGCCGTACCCGTCCAGCTCGTCTGAACGGGGGTATGTCCTATTCGTCAATACTGTAATTCGGCGCTTCCTTCGTGATATGGATATCGTGAGGATGGCTTTCCTTCAGCGACGCAGCGGAAATCTTAATGAACCGGCCCGTCTCCTGCAGCGTCCTGATATCCGGCGCGCCGCAGTAGCCCATGCCGGCCTTAAGCCCGCCCAGAAGCTGGAATACCGTGTCCTCCACCAGGCCCTTGTAGGCCACGCGGCCCTCTACGCCCTCCGGAACCAGCTTCTTCGCGTCGCTCTGGAAATAACGGTCCTTACTGCCGTTCTCCATGGCCGCAATCGAGCCCATCCCGCGGTAAACCTTATACTTTCTGCCCTGATACAGCTCAAAGGTTCCCGGGCTCTCGTCGCACCCGGCGAACATGGAACCCATCATGCACACGCTTCCGCCCGCGGCGATTGCCTTCGTGATATCGCCCGAATACTTGATGCCGCCGTCCGCGATCACCGGGATGCCGTACTCCTTCGCCGCCTCATAACAGTCCATCACCGCCGTGATCTGCGGCACGCCGATACCCGCGACCACGCGCGTCGTGCAGATCGAGCCCGGCCCGATGCCCACCTTCACCGCGTCCACGCCGGCCTCGATAAGCGCCCTCGTCGCCTCGCCCGTCGCCACGTTTCCCGCGATCACCTCCACCTTCGGGTAAGCGTCCTTGATCATCTTCACACAGCGGATCACATTCGCCGAATGGCCGTGCGCGGAATCCAGCACAATCACATCCACCTTGGCATTCACCAGCGCCTCCACGCGCTCCAGCACATTTGCCGTGATGCCCACGCCCGCGCCGCACAAAAGCCTCCCCTGCTCGTCCTTCGCGGAGAACGGATAACGGATCTGCTTTTCAATATCCTTGATCGTAATCAGGCCCTTTAAATTGAAATCATCGTCCACAATCGGAAGCTTCTCCACTCTGGCGCGCGCCAGAATACTCTTGGCCTCCATGAGCGTGATGCCCTCCCTGGCCGTAACCAGGTGCTCGGATGTCATGCACTCCTTGATCTTCTTGGAAAAATCCTCCTCAAACTTCAGATCGCGGTTCGTGATAATGCCCACCAGCCTGCGCCCTTCCGTGATCGGCACGCCCGAAATGCGGAACTTGCCCATCAGCTCGTCGGCATCCTTAAGTGTATGTTCTGGGGATAAATAAAATGGGTCTGTAATAACGCCGTTCTCAGAGCGCTTTACCTTATCAACTTCCTCGGCCTGCGCCTCAATAGACATGTTCTTATGAATAATTCCAATACCGCCCTGCCGGGCCATGGCAATCGCCATCCGGTGTTCCGTAACTGTATCCATACCGGCGCTCATTAACGGGATGTTCAGCTTAATCTTCTTCGTCAGGTTCGTCGAAACGTCAATCTGGTTCGGGATCACTTCGGAATACGAGGGGACGAGCAGCACGTCGTCAAAAGTAATGCCATCGCCAATAATCTTGCCCATTGAATTTTCCTCACTTTCGTATTATTTTTGTGTCTTTGGACTAAAGACTACAATTTTAGTAGTATCTTAGTGTATCAGATTTGGACAATATTGTCAATCGGAAAATCTTTTTGGAAAATCTTTTGGAAAATCTTTTGGATTTTGCTAATTGTGAAAGGGACGCCGTGGACAGGCTCTATATCCAACGGAACCCCGCTCCCGCTGCGCTTTTCTCCGAGCGGGAGCGGGGTTCCGTTGGATATAGAGGCTCTCGGGCGGCGGCCTTTACACAATAAACCGCGGCCGGCAATCCTTCACTCCGCTTAAGTATCCGTTCATACCCCTTCTTGACTTTCCCTCCCCCCTTTGCTAGTATAATGTAAAACCCGACAACCCATGCCCCAAAAGAGGAACATAACCCCATGAAGCCCAGACGAATCATCCTCCTGCTCCCGGCCCTGCTTATACTGATCCTGGCCCTGAGAGCCGCCTTTACCCCAAAGCACACCGAGATCAGCCGCACGGATTTCCTTTTAAATACATTTGTTACCATCACGCTCTACGATACCCGGGATGAAGCCATCCTTGATTCCTGTATGGATCTGGTAAAAAGCTACGAAAACAGATTCAGCAAGACCATAGAATCAAGCGAGATTTACCGCTTAAACCACCGCGCCCCCGGCGAGACGGTTTTCACCCTGTCCGACGACACGGCGGAGCTGATCCGCACAGGGCTTTACTACAGCGGGCGCTCCGGCGGGGCCTATGATCTGACGATCGAGCCTTTGAGCACCCTCTGGAATTTCACCGGCGGGACGCATGAGGTCCCGCCCGCGCAGGCAGTTGCCGAAGCGGCGGCCCGCGTTGATTACCGTCTTATCCGGCTTGAGGGGAACACGCTGACCTTTCTCTCTCCGGATGTGACCCTGGATCTCGGCTCCATTGCCAAGGGCTACATCGCGGATCGGGTAAAGGAATACCTTGTAAGCCGGGGGGTGGCGAGCGCGATCATTAACCTGGGGGGGAATGTCCTCTGCGTGGGCCAGAGGCCGGACAATGAACCGTTTCGCATCGGCCTGCAAAAGCCCTTTGAGGATCGCAATGAGCTGATCGCCCGGCTGCGGATCCGCGATCAGTCGGTTGTCTCCTCCGGCGTGTATGAGCGCTGTTTTACCGTGGACGGGACGAATTACCATCATCTGCTGAACCCGGATACCGGGTACCCTTACGACAACGGGCTGATCGCCGTTACGATCGTTTCCCCCCATTCTGTGGACGGGGACGCCTTAAGCACCGCCTGCTTTTCCATGGGGCTGGAAAAAGGGATGGCCCTCCTTCAGTCCATGGAAGGCATTTACGGATACTTTATAACCGGGGACTATGAGATTCATTATTCGGACGGCGCAAAAGAGCTTTTGGAGCCGGGACAGGGATGAACCGATGGACGCAGGCTGTTTGCGTGAAAGGAGGCTTTTCTGAAATATGGAGCGCAAAAAACGAAATGACCGCATCCTTGCCGGCGGGCTGCTTGCCCTGGCCGCCGTGTTTCTTGCCGGCGCGCGCCTCGCCCGCCGGGATGCCGGCCGCATCGCGCAGGTTGACATCGACGGGCAGACTGTGTGGGAGCTTCCCCTCTCCCGGGATACGGAGCTTCTTCTCGAAAATAAAAACGGCGGCGTAAACCGCCTGGTGATCCGGGACAAAAAAGCCTCTGTCACAGAGGCTTCCTGTCCGGATCAGATCTGCGTCCGCCAGGGCGGGGCCGGCGATAGCGGGCAGACCATCGTCTGCCTGCCGAACCGCATCGTGATCACGATCCGCTGAGCGGGACGATCTCCTCCATGAGGTTTGCCATTTCAGACAGATCGCCCATGAGCACGGCGCCCTTTAAGCGGCCGTTGACAAACACGCGTTTTTTATACGCATTTCTCGCCTCATCCAGCTCCTCCGCGATTCGGGAGGGGCTGTTTTCATCTGTGTGAACGTCCCCGATGCAAAACAGCGCGGTCTGAAAGCCGTGAAAGGAAATCCCGGACGCAGCGGGCTCATAGCACACCGCCTCCCCGGCTGCGTTTGCGCCCGCCGTTTTGCCCTGCTGCGCCGCTGCGCTCCAGAGCCCTTCGATTGTCCCTGCGTACTCTGCGCAGTCCCCGCAGGCGTAGACGCCGCTATGGCTCGTCTCCATGCGCTCATTTACGAGAACTCCGCGCCGGATATCAAGCCCGGCCTGTTTCGCAAGCTCTGTATTGGCCCGGATCCCGACGGAGACGATCACCAGATCCGCCGGGATAAATCCCCCGTCCTCAAGGCTCACGCCAAAGTCCCCGCCGTCTCCCGCCTGGTACGGCGCAATCTCCTTTACCCTGGCTCCTGTCAGGATCCGCGCGCCCTCCTTCTCTGCGAGTGTCTTTAACAGATCCGCTGTGCGGACGTCAAGCTGGCGCGGCATCAGGCATGGCCCGGACTCCACAACCGTGACCTGGCAGCGCACCCGGCAAAACTCCCACGCCGCCTCCAGCCCCAGCACGCCTCCCCCGATCACCGCCACGCGGCGCAGCCCTGGAAGCATCTCCTGGATCCGTTTGACATCCGAGAGACGGCGTATGGCAATCACACGCTCCTGCGCAGCCCCTTCGACGGGGGGGAGCGCCTGCTCTGCCCCCAGGGCATAGATGAGCTTATCCCAGGGAAGCTTTGTCCCGTCCGAAAGTACGGCTTCCTTTCTGTCCCTGTCAACCGAAACGGCCCGTTTGCCCAGAATCCGGTAAATCCGGCGCTTTTCATACCATTCCTCCCCGTAAACGGCCGTCTGCTCCGGCGCGGGATTTGCCAGAAGCGCCTTGGTCAGCATGGGGCGGTTATACGTATCATACATCTCCTCCGAGACAAGGATCACAGAAGCCGTCTGATTTCTCTGCCGGATGGCCTCCGCCGCCGACAGCCCGGCAATGCCGTTTCCGAGAATGACAAAGCGTTCCCTTGTATCGCGCCGCCAGGAAGTCTCCTCCTCCTGCGCCGGGACAAAGTATTCCTTTCCCACGCCGCAGACCGGGCATGTCTCCAGGGACGAGTCAAAGATCTCCCCGCAGACCAGGCATTTAACCAGCGTCCGCGCGCCCTTTTTCTCAGCCTGCTTCTTTCCCGCCTCCGCCCCGCCCTGCACGAGCAGGCCGAAACGGAAGCCATATTCGTACGCGTCCGCGCAGCCCGTCTTCCCCGGCTTAAACCGCACCCTGAGGCCGTCGTCCGGAACGCGGAATTTGAGCTGGCGCAGGCGTTCCGTTATGTGCGTCACGCCCTCCCCGCTCCAGCCGTAGCTGCCAAAAGCCGCCGCATACGCACCTTTATGCGCGACCGGGAATATGGACGTCGTCAGATCCCAGATCGGCTTTAAAGCCTCTCCCAGAATCGTCGGCGTTCCGAACAGGATTCCGTCCGCAATGGAAATCTCCGCAAGAACCGCCGCCGGATCCGCCTCCACCATGTCATAGAGCCGCGCCGCCACAGGACCGCTGTCCCGGATTCCGTCCGCGATCCCCTCGGCCAGCTCCTTTGTATAGCCATATGCGCTGACATACGGAATCACCACCGTCTTTTCCCGGTTCGGGTTCTCTATCCTGCACCAGTCCTCATAAAGGCTGAATATCTCCCCGATTTTCGTATCCAGCACAGGCCCGTGCCCGGTGCAGATCATCGAGGGCTTAAGCGCCCGCGCCCGCTCAAGGCCCTTTTGCATATACGGCTTAAAGGGGCCGAGAATATTGTCAAAATAATACTTCGCCGCCTTTTTGTAGCTCTCCTCGTCCCGCACCTCGCTGCGCAGGATCCCCTCTGTCCCGTAATGCGCCCCAAAGGAGTCGCATGTCAGAAGGATCGCGTCCTCTTCAATGAACGTATACATCGTATCCGGCCAGTGCAGGTTCGGAACCGACAGAAAGCGGAGCGTCTTACCCCCGATCCGCATGGTTTCCTGATCCTTTACCGCAATCCCGAAAAAATCGCGGTTTACGATGTGCTTTAAGAAATTCAGGGCGCAGCCGGTGGCCACGATTTTAAGGCCCGGATTTCGCTCCAGCAGATATTCCACGCTGCCCGCGTGATCCGGCTCCGTGTGATCAAGGATCAGGTAGTCGATCTGCCCCACCCCGGCCAGCGACTCAAGCTCCTCTATATATTCCTCCAGAAACACGGCCTTCGCCGTCTCAAACAGAATCGTCCTGCCCTCTGTTTTCAGCACATACGAATTATATGTGGTTCCAAACTCGGTCTTCATGATGATGTCAAAGATCCGGAGATTCGGATCCATGATCCCAGTCCAGTAAAACCCCTCCCTGAGCATTTTTGTGCGCACGCCCGCCACTCCTTTCCCGGCCTGCCGCGGCGTGAAAGACGCCGCGCCAATCCTTTTTTCGTATAGTATGGCAGGCTTTACGGAAATCTATTCCGGCGGGCGTTTTCTGTTTAAGAAGTTCCTTACTGCGCCTCAAACGCCTCTCCCTGCTTTCCCGCCGGATCCTTCTGGCTCAGCGCCAGGGGCATGTTGATGCTCATCGGATTCAAGAGCATCCCCTTTGCCTGCGGCGCCAGCGCCTTCATAATCTTGTCAAACGGTATCACAAGCGGGCGCAGCTTGTCCTCCTTATTGAACTTCTGGAATTCCAGCGCATCCGTAAAAAACGGCTGATACACCGTATCCGCGCCCAGCTTCATAAGCGGCACGCGGCTCGTCTCCTTCTCCACCCCCAGGATATAGCTTCCCCTCTTTAAATGGCCGGTAATCTCCTCCTGCAGCCTCTGAAGCTGCGGCGTGTTCTCCAGATTCGGCTGCCGCCTCAGCTCCTGCATATAATAAAGGGACGTCAGATAAAGGGCCGGATTTTCGATCCATACCTTGCCCTCCGGAAGCGAGTCCGGCGTCCGCCGCTGCAGGATCTCCTCAAGCTGAATCACCTCCCGCTCCCGGGAAGCCTCAGTCAAAAGCGCGTTAATTCCCATTGTGTAAAGGCTGGTATAAAAAGCCAGCAAATGCTCGCCCTCCACCCGGGCCACCTGCACCGGAATCTTCTGCTCTGAAAAGCGCTCGCTCTCGGCCCTGGCCTCTTCCCGGTCAAGAAAAACCAGAATCTCATCGTCAAACGTCTCCGGATCGCAGAGCACATACGGCGCTCTTGTACACATTGATAACAGAAAATACACATGCGGCGCAGACTTGAGGGCTGACAGCACCTTCCTCTCCTGCCCTGTCCCGTCTGCGCGGCTCTCCCCATTTATATTCCCGTTCTTATATTCATCCATTGTTCATCCATCCTCCTTATCAACACTGTCAGACAAAAGGCCGGCGGCCTTATCTTATCCATCCATTATAACGATTTTCCTGCGGGTATGCAACTTCAAAGTGTATCTGCCAGCTTTGAAGAATGAATTTTGTGTAACAGTTCAGACAACCTGAACTGTTACGGCATCCGCCCATGAAAATCACTTCGCGACGGGGCAGATGCCTGCTGCCGCTATGTTTTCGTACGGTCAGCGCAACAGGTGCGCAGACCTATCTGAACTGTTACAATTTTGTTACTATTCACGGGCAATGTCAGTTAGTTAAGCATCAGGTTAGACCTTTATAGCAGAATCTAACCTGATGCTTAACTAACTGACATTGCCCGTAAACAGTAACCGATATCCTGCCTTACACATAAATATTCCCAGAAACCGCTTTACCGAACCTGAGATTTGTGGTACAATTTGTATAAGGTTTCATATTCATGCATAAAATTTTTGTCACTATTTACCTATGTATCAGACAAAAACTTTATCATACGGCGGCGCGGCGGGACGAACAGCCGCGTACAGCCCAAATGGACGGCAAACCAAAAATTTTTAAGGGAGGATTTAGATATGAAACATGGGGGGGACTCTTCCCGCGCGGCGGGGAGACGGCGCAGAACAAGTATACGCACTAAAATTATCAGCATGGCCATGCTGGTTTCCCTGATACCGCTGATACTGTCTTATATCATCAGCCTGTCCATATCTGCAAAGTCCGGGCGGGAGGATGCTTATGACAAGATCCGCGATCAGACAAGCAGCGTTGCGGAGCAGGTGCGGCTCTATGTCGAAAAAGGATATGCCGTGGTCGAGGCGCTGTCAAGCGGCGAGGATATCCTTTCCTCTGATCCGGACATCCAGAAAGAGATTCTGGTCAGTACCGCGGAAAATAATCCGGCCTTTCTCCTCTTATACAATCAGGACACTACCGGACAGCAGACCGCCAGGAGCACGGGCGAACTCGGAAACCGCGCGGACCGCTGGTGGTTTATCCAGGAGATGGAGACGCACAAGCCGTTTGTATCCAAATCGTACTACACACTCAACACCAACGAGGCCGTGACCTCCATCGTTTTCCCTGTCTGGGACAGAAATGATGAGATTGCCGGGGTACTGGCCGCTGACATGAGCCTTGCGCAGCTCCAGGAGATCATCAACCGCTACAACACAGCCGACCTCTACACGGTCCTCATCGACGGCGAGGGCAATGTCATCGCCCATCCGGACGAAACGCAGGTATCTGAGATCTACAACTATATCAAAGGTACGAAATCCATTCTGAACGGAGATACCACGACCGAGACGCCGATTGACCTTCCGGACGGGCTTCAGGATATGACTCGCCAGCTCCTTGACGGACACTCCGGCACCACGGAGCTCAAAAACATGAAGGGCAGGGATTCCCTTTACTCCTATTGTCCCATCGAGATTCCGGGCGATTCTGAAATGTGGGGCGCCGTGACGGTCCAGACAAAGGCCGCCGCCTATGCCAGCACCTATCACATGATTTACTTAAACATCCTTCTGGCTGTAGTGATGGTGATTGTGGTTGTGATTGTCGCAGTCATCTTTGCCAACCGCCTCACCAAACCGCTCAAGACGCTCTCAAACGCCGCCGAGCAGATTGCGGACGGGAATTTTGACGTACATCTCAGGGCCGAAGGCAATGACGAGATTGGGGACGTATCAGAAGCCCTCGGCAAGACCGTGGTGCGTTTAAGCTCCTACATCAACTACATAAACGAGATCACCGATGTTTTAAACCGCATATCAAAGGGCAACTTAAAGTTTGAGCTCACTTACGACTATGCCGGTGAATTTGCCAAGATTAAGGAAGCCCTGTTCAACATCCGCACCACGTTAAACGACACGATCTCCCAGATCAAGAAGGTGGCCCATGTCGTCAATTCCGAGTCCGGTACGCTCCTGAACGGCTCTCAATCCCTGGCTCAGGGAACGACAGAGCAGGCTTCCTCTGTTGAAAAACTGTCCGAAAGCATCAACGAGATTTCAAGCCATGTCAGAAAGAGCGCTGAAAACGCCCGAAATGCGGAGCGGATCTCCGAGCAGACCGGAATCGTTGTGGAAAAGGGCAATGAACAGATGGGCGAGATGATCTCAGCCATGGACGAGATCTCCAGAAGCGCCCGCGAGACAGGCAAGATCGTGAAAACCATCGACGATATCGCCTTCCAGACCAATATACTGGCGCTCAACGCCGCGGTGGAGGCCGCCAGGGCCGGAGACGCCGGAAAGGGCTTTGCCGTCGTAGCCGACGAGGTGAGAAGCCTGGCCCAGCGTTCCGCTGACGCCGTAAAAGAAACCACCGCCCTCATCGGCCGCTCGGTCAAGACAGCCGAAAAAGGCGCGGCGATTGCCAACGAGACAGCCTCCAGTTTAAACGAGATTGTAAACGGCAGCAACCAGACGCTGAACCTGATCCGCGAGATTGCCACAGCAGGAAAGGAAGAGGCGGACTCCATCACCCAGGTCACCGAGGGCGTGAGCCAGGTGTCCGCCGTCATCCAGACCACCGCGGCCACCGCCGAGGAGAGCGCCGCCGCCAGCGAGGAGCTGTCTGAGCAGGCTGAGAGGCTGCAGAAGCTGGTGAATCTGTTCAATTTGAATGACGAGCGTTAAGCCGCATGTAAAGGATTATAGCGTATAGGATGTAAGGAAAAGCCAACTGTCTGATCGCTTCAGGATCGGGCGGTTGGCTTTTTTACATGCTCTTCTTTAAGAAAAAACCTTTTCTCCCGCGCTTTTGCCGCCAAAAGGAAAGGTTCTTCTCTCAAACAAATCCGCTTTTCTGCCCCGCAAAGGAAGCAGAAAAGCGGATCCGACAGAATTGTCTTAAAATCATTTGCACCGGCCCACGGCCCTATGCACATCGCTGTTCTTTACTGCGCATCTTCACTTGCAGCCACCGCGTCGATATCCACATCCGCGATATCCGCATCCTGCGAGCTGTTCTGGGACTCCAGGGCTTTCATGCTGAGGCTGATCTTTCTGTCCGCCTCGTTGAAATCAACGACTCTGGCCCGGATGATCTGGCCTACGCTCAGTACATCGGAGGGCTTATCCACATGCTCTCTGGAAATCTGTGATACATGTAAGAGCGCGTCCACACCCGGCTCCAGCTCAACGAATGCGCCAAAATCCGTCATGCGGGCCACTCTGCCCTCTACCACGTTGCCCGCCGCATAATTCACAGCCGCCTTTGCCCACGGGTTTGTCTCCGGGAACTTAAGGCTTAAAGCGATCTTCTCGCCATTGATATCCTTGATCAGGGCTCTCACCTGATCGCCTACTTTGAAGACCTTCTTCGGGTTCTCTACCCGGCCCCAGGACATCTCGGAGATGTGCAGGAGGCCGTCCGCGCCGCCAAGGTCAATGAACGCGCCGAAATCCGTCACATTCTTTACCGCGCCTTCCACGGTCTGGCCCACCTCGATGCGCTCGAATAACTCCTTCTGCATCGCCGCCTTCTTTGCGATCATGAGCTGCTTGCGGTCGCCGATGATCCTGCTTCTTCTGCCGCTCGGGTTGAATTCGGTCACAACGAACTCAATCTCCTGGCCCGCATATTTTGATAAATCCTTGTCGTAGGTATCGGAAACCATACTGGCAGGAATGAATACTCTCGTTCCCTCTACCTCCACTACAAGGCCCTTTTCCATAACCTGTGTCACCTTCTCGGTCAGGACTTCCTTATTCTCAAAAGCCTCTTTTAAGCGCTTTAAGCCCTTGTCTGCCGCAAGCCTCTTATAGGATAAGGACGCCATACCCTCGCCGTCGTTTACCTTTAAAACCTTTGCCTCCAGCTCGTCGCCTACGGAAACTCTGGTCGTCAGATCCACATTCGGCTCATTCGTAAACTCGCTGCGGGTAATGATACCCTCAGACTTGCTTCCAGCGATGCTGAGAATGATTTCATCTTCTTTTACGCCGATAACCTGACCCGTTACTGCCTCTCCTGCACGTAATCGCTTAATTGATGATTCTTCAAACATTTGTTCAAAACTTAATTCTGACATTAGTATGAACCTCCTCGATAATATAATTCGGGGTTGACGCCCCTGCCGTAATACCTACGCTGCGCACAGTACCTGCCTTCTCAGGTTTGAAATCACTCAGTGTCTGGATATAATACGTATCCTTACATTCCCTGCGGCAAATCTCGTACAGCTTCTGGGTGTTGGAACTGTTTCGTCCTCCGATTACAATCATCACATCCACCTCTGACGCGATTCGCCCCGCTTCCACCTGTCTCTCCTGTGTTGCATTGCAAATCGTATTTAAAACAAGTATATCATAACGCTTTTTAGAAATTTTTTCAACTAAATCTTGAAATTTATTGTAGTTAAATGTCGTCTGCGCCACGAGACACAGCTTTTCTCCTTGTTCCACGGGCATTTTTTCAAATTGCTCCGCGCTCTCAATCACTAAAGTATCGCCGTTTCCCCAGCCTTTTATTCCTTCCACCTCCGGATGGCGCTCATTTCCCACAATTATCACGCGCCGCCCGGCCGCGGTCTGCTCCCTCACGATCCGGTGGATCTTTTTCACAAAGGGGCACGTCGCGTCCACAATCTCAATCCCGTTTGCCTCAAGGATATCGTAAATTTCCTTCCCCACCCCGTGGGAGCGGATCACCACGACGCCTTCCTTAAGCCTCCTCAGCTCCTCCTTTGTATTAAGGACGCGGACGCCCCGCTCCTCCAGATCCCGCACCACCTCTTCATTGTGGATAATGGGGCCAAAGGTAAAGATCGGCTTCTTTCCGGTCGCGAGCTGCTCATATACGCATTCCACCGCCCGCTTCACGCCAAAGCAGAAGCCGGCTGTCTTTGCCACAATGACTTCCATCCGCTGACCTCAACAACCGCAGCAGCCGCGGCTGCCTGCGTCCTCCACCAGCTCCTCAAGCTCACGGACTGCCTCCTCAAGGGACATGTCCGAGGTGTCCAGAAGCACCGCGTCCTCCGCCCGCTTAAGCGGAGAAATCTCCCGTTCCATATCCTGCTTATCCCTGGCGGTAATCTCCGCCTCCACCTCGTCAAGGCTTACGCCCGCCTGGCCGGCCGGAAGCTCCTTAAAGCGCCGCAGCGCGCGCACATGGGCGCTTGCCGTTAAGTACACCTTTAAATCTGCATTGGGGAGCACCGCGGTCCCGATATCTCGGCCGTCCATCACCACATCGCGCCGCCCGGCCAGCTTCCGCTGAAGCTCCACCAGCTTCGCGCGCACCGCGCCGTACGCAGACACGGCCGACGACGCCCGGCTCACCTCAGGCGTGCGGATCTCAGCCGTCACATTCTCGCCGTTTAACAGGACCTGCTGGACGCCGTCCTTATATTCCAGGGAAATATCAGCCTTTTCGCAGGCCGCCTCAACCGCCCCCTGATCCGCCGGATCGATCTCCTCCCGCAGCATATAAAGCGCCATGGCCCGGTACATCGCGCCGGTGTCCACATAAATATAGCCAAACTTCTCCGCCACCATCCTGGCCGCCGTGCTCTTCCCCGCTCCGGCCGGGCCGTCGATTGCAATATTCATCGGCATGGTATTTCTTCTCCCTTCCTCAGATAAGCCTGCGCGGCAAAACGGCTTATCTGCCATTTCTTCATTTCTTATATAACTATATCACAGTTTTCCGGATCTTTCAAACAGGCCGCGCTCCTTCCCGCCAACACCCCCGTAGACCAGGCGATCTGCAGGTTATATCCCCCGGTAACCGCGTCCACATCGAGCGCCTCCCCCGCGAAATAAAGCCCGGAAAGCTTCTTTGATTCCATCGTTGACGGATTAATCTCCTTCACATTCACGCCGCCCTGGGTGATGATGGCCTCATTGTACCCCCGCAGCCCGGTCAGCGTCAGGCAGAAGCGCTTCGTCTCCTCCACAAGCCGCCTCCGCTCTTTTCGGGTAATCTCATTGACCCTTTTTTCCGGAGAAATGCCGCTGCGCTGAATCATGACCGGGATCAGCCTCGCGGGAAACAGGCGGTCCAAAGCGTGCTTAAACTGCCGGTTTTTGCCCTCCTCAAAGTCGCGCAGGATGCGGGCGTCAAGCTGCCCGTCCGTAAGGGCCGGCTTTAAGTCGATGGCCAGGGTGAGCGGCCGTTTTTTCAGGAGGCGGGCCGCATAGCTGCTGGCGCTTAAAATCACCGGGCCGGATACGCCGAAATGGGTGAACAGCATTTCCCCAAACTCCCGGTAAATCTCCTTTTTTCCGTCCAGCACGGCTGCCTCGATGTTCTTAAGCGCCAGGCCCTGCAGGCTTTTTCCTACGTCCCCGGACGTCTCAAAGGGCGCGAGGGCCGGGGACAGCTCTGTGACGCGGTGCCCGGCCTGCGCGGCCATGCGGTAGCCGTCTCCAGTGGAACCCGTCGTCGGGTAGGAAAGGCCGCCTGTGGCAATGATCACCGCGTCCGCGGCCATCTTCCGGTTTCCCTTTTTCAGGATCACGCCTTGTAACCGCCCGTCCTCTATCCAGAGCTCTTTTACCTCCTCGTTTAAGCGGATATCTGTCTTAAGCTTCCGAAGCCGCCCCGACAGCGCGGCCGTGACGTCTGACGCCTTGTCGGATACAGGAAATACCCGTCCGCCCCGCTCGGTCTTAAGGGGGCAGCCGCAGTCCTCCAGAAGGGCCGTCATATCCCGGTTTGTAAAGCCGTAAAAGGCGCTGTAGAGGAACCTTGCGTTGGTCGCCACATGTCCGAAGAACTCCTCTGCAGCGCAGGCGTTCGTCACATTACAGCGGCCTTTTCCGGTAATATAAAGCTTTTTGCCCAGCTTTTCATTTTTTTCGAGCAGCAGCGCAGGCGCGCCGGCCTCCCCGCAGGCGATGGCCGCCGCCATCCCGGCCGCGCCCCCGCCGATCACTATGATACGTCTCATCTTCTGTTCTCTTTTTCCACCTCTTTTATTTTCTGTTCCAGGGCCTTTACCACGGTTTTTACAACCTTCACCCTGGCGTAATACTTGGAATTGCCCTCTACAATCGTCCAGGGCGCGTAGGTGGTGGAGGTGCGCACCAGCATCTCATTGACCGCTGTCTCATAGGCGTCCCATTTCTCGCGGTTTCTCCAGTCCTCGTCCGTGATTTTCCACTGCTTCGCCGGATCCTCCATGCGCTCCTTAAACCGCTTTTCCTGCTCGTCCTTGTCAATGTGAAGCCAGAATTTCAGGACCACGGCCCCGAAATTTGCCATGTGGGCCTCCATCTCATTGATCTCCTGATAAGCCCGCCGCCAGTCCTCCTCGCGGCAGAAGCCCTCAATGCGCTCTACCATGACGCGCCCGTACCAGGTTCGGTCAAAAATGGCGATATGGCCGGCCTTTGGCATGTTGTTCCAGAAACGCCAGAGATAATGATGAACCCGCTCCACGTCATTCGGCGCCGCGGTGGGATTCACCTTGTAGCCCCTGGGATCCAGATGGCTCGTCAGGCGGCGGATCGCGCCTCCCTTTCCGGCCGCGTCCCAGCCCTCGAACCCGATGACCACCGGGATCCGCAGGCGGTATATCTCGCTGTGTAAGTATTCCAGGCGCTTCTGGAGCTTGTCAAGCTCTCCGCGGTATTCCCCGGGCTTTAAAGATTTTGACAGATCCGCTCCGGAAAGCGCCCCGTTTTTAAAGCGATCCGCCGGGATAGGCGCGTGGAGGCGTCTGGCTGTGTCCGTCTTTTCCTCCTCCCGCTGCCCCAGCTCATACTCCAGGCGGTCCGCTACTGTGGCCATGATCTTCATCGCCGCATAATTCTTATCCGTGGCCTCAATGATCGTCCACGGCGCATGTCCCGTATCCGTGCGCTGGAGCATCTCCTCATTCATGGCCAGATACTTATCATACTCCCTGTTCCTCTTCCAGTCCGCCTCCGATACCCGCCAGGCCGTCTCCCGGCTCTCCGAAAGCTTTTTAAAACGTTTTTTCTGTTCTTCCCTGGAAATATAGAGAAACAGCTTAATAATCACGCATCCGCCGTCGGTGAGCTGCTTTTCAAAGGACAGGATATCGCCAAACGCCCCTTCAAGCTCCCCGCTCTTTATGCGCCTGTAAAACCGCTCCTCCGTCACGCGGCTGTACCAGCTTTTGTCAAAAATGGCAATCCGCCCGTTTTCCGGCGTCTTGATCCAGTAACGCCACAAAAACGGGCGCATCCTCTCCTCCTCGCCCGCTTTCCGGCTGGCATACACATCAAAGCCCCTGGGATCAAGCGGCTTAATCAGCCGGTTAATCTGCACGCCCTTCCCTGCGGCATCCAGTCCCTCGAACACAATGATCACCGGAATCTTCTCCGCCTTGCATTTCCTCTGCAGGACGCCAAGGCGCGCGCTCAGCTCGTCGCTGACTCTCTTATAGGACTCCTTGTCCACGCTCTTTTCCAAATCTACCTTCTCCAGCATATGTTTCCCCTCCTTGCCGATATTGTGTGCTCCCGGACAATTCCTTACGTCGCGCCGCCCTGCCCCCCGTCTATGGCAGCCGACATGCTCTCATGCTCCCTTCGTATCTCGCGGTACAGCCTTACCGAATCCCAGTTCTTATTATATGGCGTTAAAACGGCCTTATAATCAATGCGCCCAACCCCGTTCCTGCGCAGGGCCCGGATGAACGCGTCCACCTGCGCGGAGGTAACGCCCGCCATCACCGCCATCTCGTCGGAAAAATCAATCTCCCCGCCCCTGGCGCCCTCTCCGCCTGAGGGTTCTGCGGCCGCCTCATCCTCCATGCCCTTCACGCCGGCCAGCGCTCCCACCGGCTTTTTGTAATCCTCTTTCCGCACGATCCGGAGCCGGAAACCCAGCGGCAGCAGCGCCTGTTGCACTTTTGCCAGACGGTTTGGATCTGTAAAATTATATAGCAGTACGGTCTGCTTCATGCGATGCCTCCCTGTTTTGTGATAAATCGTTGATGTACTCCCGGAGACTCTCTGCGCCTGCCTTTGCGGCTGAGATTCCGGGAGTACATTATGGCTATGGTATAAGGGGATTGTCTGTGGTTATATCTATTATAACCATTATATCCCATATCCGGCGTAAAATACCGGATTTGCGATTAGTTTACCATTGTTTGGGGGACATTTCAAGATAATTTGGGGAATAGAGAAACAGGGGCCGTCCATCAGTTGTTACTTTTCACGGGGCTCATCTTCTTGTCCGGCTATGCCGGACAAGAAGCATCAGGCGGAATGCCGCTCCGTACAGGAGCGTGAAAAAACCAATCCTTAAAAGCTCGTCCCCGATGCCTGCGTGAATTGCGTATTGGATTTGCAGCTCAAGCGGCGGATCCTGATATGGGATTCCGGCTTTTATTACCGTATAATAGGCCCCGGTTATGAAAATGATGGCGCCCGCTAACAGCGCGGCATTGCTTGCGGTATAAAGCGCATGTTTTACTTTTTCTGTCACAGTACATCCTCCTGAACGGCCTTTGGCGGGATTGCCGCCCCAAGACGTTCCTGAACGGTTCCCGGCCGGTCTTTTGCCGTGTTTACAGATCCCAAAGCGTCAACTGGCTCTCCTTCCATGATGTTACGTCCCGTTCTGTAATCCTGTCGTCTTTTGTGATGCTTCCGCACAACAGCGGGGAATGGGCGTCATATAATCTGCAGGTGTTAGAAACGCGTTCCGGACTGTCGTTTGCATAGCAGTACCGGCATCCGTTTCTGCAGGTATTGTATGCGCCGACGTCAATGCTTTCTATGCAGCCGCACTCGCTTCTTTGATTCCGGTCTTTACCCGCCCGGATTCTGCATCCGGTTATGTTCTCAATGAATTCTTTATCAATGCAGCAGCCATGTTCGATTCCACAGGATGAGAGATCGGCTGCCTCGGCACATGACGCGGTTTTTATGTTGTATCCGGCCGCGATCTGCGCGATTTCCCCGGCGAATGCGGTTAAATCCTGTTCTGTCAGGGAAAAAGCGCCCAGGGCTTCCATGCTTTTTTTGTTTTTAGCATAGGTATCGGCAAAGCTGATCACGCATCTGGACGTATATCCATACAGCTCTTTTGCAATCTGTTCAAACGCCCTTAAGTGATATTGCGGATTATATTGATCCGTAAAGAGGATCGGATCGTATCTCCATATCACCCTTTCCCTGCCGATTTTATCCGACAGTGTCCGGAAGACCGGAATCATCACTTTTTTCTTATGCGGAATGTGAGATTCGATGTCACGGCCGAAACCGGTAAGTGTAAATTGAAAATAATATGGATACGCGCCCAGCTCTCCTAACCTGGCGAACATGGGTTCCGGGTTTTTCGTCCAGAAAACGATACAGTCCACAACCTCCGGAGAGATTGTAATTTTGCTGATCTGACGCGCATGGAACGGGTTGCGGACATATAGATATCCTTCCTTTATCCGGTTCAAAAACCATTCCGAATAATAGTTGGGAATATCCGTCCTGCGGCTGGCGCTTAAAATCACGGCTTCACTTCCTTAAAAAACGGGAGGCCGTTCAGGCAGCCTGAACGGCCGTCTCATTTATACCTTAAAACAGCTTCCCCCCACAAACTCGCGGAGAATCGAATTCTGCGGAATCTGCTCGCTGCTGACCCCCAGGAAGTAATCCAGGAATTTAAGCAGCCGCTTCGCCTCCTGATACTCCCCGCATTCCCTCGGGATCCCGAACAAAAGCGGCTCTGCATACTGCTTTAACACCGCCAGCTCATACAGAAGCGCGGAATTAAACATCACATCCGCCTCCTCCTGGAACGGGAAGATATTCCGCTCCTCCCCGCGCCGCACCGAATCCCACATGCGGATGGTCACGCGGGCCGAGGATCCGCGTGTCCGCGCGTCGCGGATCATGCGGCGGATCAGCCGCCCGTCTGTGGTAGGGATGCGGTTGTGCTCATCGATATTGAGCTGCGTCAGGGCGCTGATATAGATCTTAAACTTGCTCTCCTTGGGCAGCGTATACGACAGCTCGTCATTTAAACAGTGGATCCCCTCAATCACGAGGATATCGTTCTTCCCGAGCGTCAGGGTCGTCCCCTTGTACTCGCGCTCGCCTGTCACGAAATTGTAGCGGGGCATATTGACCGTCTCCCCGTTAAGGAGCGCTGTCATATCCTCATTGAACTGCTTCAGATCAATGCAGTGCAGGGACTCATAGTCGTAATTCCCGTCCGCGTCCCGCGGGCTGTCCACCCGGTTGACAAAATAATCATCCACCGCGATCGGGTGCGGCTTTAAGCCAAGAGCGCCGAGCTGAATGGAAAGGCGGTGGGAAAAGGTCGTTTTTCCCGACGAGGACGGCCCGGCGATCATCACGAACTTGCTCCGCCCGGACGATGCGATTTGCTCCGCAATGTCCCCGATCTTCTTTTCCTGCAGCGCCTCCTGCATCTGAATCAGATCCCCCGTCCGGCCCGCGGCGATCGCATCGTTTAAAGCGCCCACATTCGGTACGCCCAGCCTGCGCCCCCACCGGCCCGCTTCCTTCTGCACCTCAAACAGCTTCTTCCTCGGCTTTAAGGGCAAAATCTCCTTCGGACTGGCCCTTAAAGGGAGGATCAGGACAAAACCCTCATCATAGAGCTTCAGATCAAAGTAGCGGATCAGGCCCGTGCTCTGCGCCATATACCCGTAAAAATAGTCCTCAAAATGCTCGATGCTGTAGATATTGACCCTTGACGCGCGGCGGTAATGGAACAGCTTTTCCTTGTCGTACATGCCGTGCCTGTGGAAGAGCTCCACCGCGTCGTCTGTATTTTCACTCCGCTTGCGGATCGGCAGATCCAGCGCGACGAGACGCCGCATCTCCTCCTTTACGCGCTCTAAAAGCCCCTGATTAAGGCAGACCGCCCCCTCAGGCTTTATAAAAAGGCTGTTTCCCATAGAAAAGCACACGGTCAGCTTCGTCACATTTTCCTTTCCGGCCACGTCAAAAAACGATTTCAGGAGCAGGAACAGGGCGCTTCTCTGATAGGTGGCAAAGCCCTCCCGGTCCCTGGCTGTAATAAAGCGTACCTCGCAGTCCTCCTTCACCGTCTTGTGCAGCTCCTGGAGCCGGCCGTTTGACAGGACGAGTAAAATATCGTCCTCCATCTTTTCCTGATATGTTTTGGCAATCTCCGCGTATGTAACCCCGTTCCTGTAGCTTCGTCTCTCATCTCCTATCGTCACGTTCAGCATATCGTCCCTCCTCGTAAATAAGCCTTATCCGCACGCTGGTATATCAGGCGTCTAAACCACATGGCACGGAAATACGGTCTTCTCCTTCACCGCCCGCACCTGCCCCCGCAGCCTTCGCTCCAGGTAATCCGCCATAAAATCCACAAAAATATGTTCGATCCCATAATGCCCCGCATCGATCACAGACATCCCCTGCGCCACGGCGTCGATCCCCTCGTGGTGCCCGATATCGCCTGTGACATAGACATCCGCCCCGCTTTTTATGGCCTCCTGTAACGTCCCGCCCCCGGCGCCCGGGCACACGGCGGCCCGGCGGATCCTCTTTTCGCCCCCGTCATCCCCGTACACTGTGACATGCGAAAGCCCGAACGCCTCTTTCACGCGCTCTGCGGCCTCTGAAAGGCAGATTCTCTGCTCAAAGTCCCCGCAAAGCCCGATCCCATAGGGAACGCCCTCCTTCGTGCGGCCCATCTCCTCCAGCACGCAGGTATGCGCAAGCCCCAGGCGCTCCCCGGCCAGGGCGGCCATGCATCCCGGCGCGGCGTCAAAATTTGTGTGCATCGCATAGTACGGGCAGTCCGCCTGAATCAGGCGGAGAAGCCTGCGCCCGATAAAATCGCGGTCCGTTACGCTCTTAACAGGCTTAAAAATGAGCGGGTGATGCGTAAGCAGCATATCTGCGCCGGCCTCCTCCGCCTGGTCAAGGACCGCGTCCGTGGCGTCTACTGCCACCAGGATCGTCTTCACCTCCTTATCGCCGCGCCCGGCCAAAAGGCCCGGATTGTCCCACTCGCAGGCCAGCTCCTTCGGGGCCAGCTCCTCCAGGATCTCCATGATCTCACTGCATTTCATATCGCGCCTCCTCAATCACGGCCAGACGCTCAGCGAGCGCGGCCTGTCTCTTCCTCACGTTCTCTGTCTGCGCCTGCGAAAGCCCTTCAAGGATCGAGCTCACGATCCTCTTCTCCCTGTCCAGATAACGGAAGAGCGCCGGATCCCTTTTTTCAATCAGATCTCTTCCGTACTCATAATAACAGGCTCTTACAAGACGCATTTCTCCCCTTGACACATCCATGACCACATAAAACTTCCCGTCTTCCTCGACCATGGCCTCCCGGTCGATGCAAAAGCCCGCCTGCTCCAGGAAACGGCGCGTCTCGCCTATGTCGGACTGGGGCGACAAAATAAACTGCTTCACCGAATCCCACACATGGCGGCCCTGTTCCAGGATGCGTATGGTAAGCTTTCCCCCCATGCCGGCGATAATCACTGTATCCGCCTCTCCCGGCTTAAGCCCCGAAAGGCCGTCCGACAGGCGCAGCGCAATGCGATCCGAAAGCCCGTACTCCCTCACATGCTCCTTTGCCCGCTCCAGAGGCCCTTTCCTCACATCCATGGCCAGAGCGCGCGGGGCGACGCCCTCCTTCACGAGATAAACCGGTATGTAGCCGTGATCCGTCCCGATATCGGCCACGGCGCTCCCCGAAGCCACAAAGGAGGCAACCGCCTGCAGCCGTTTTGACAGCTTCACTCTTTCCCTCACCTCCTGTCCATCCGCAGCTATCCCGAAACCGCTTTAAAGCAGGCCCGCCGCGGCCGGCGCTGCGCTAATCCAGGTAATCCTTCAGCTTCTTGCTCCGGCTCGGATGGCGCAGCTTCCTCAGCGCCTTTGCCTCAATCTGGCGGATGCGCTCCCTGGTCACATTAAACTCCTTTCCGACCTCCTCCAGCGTCCTGGGTCGGCCGTCGTCCAGCCCGAAGCGAAGCCGCAGCACCTTCTGCTCCCGATCCGTTAAGGTGTCAAGCACCTCCATGAGCTGTTCGTGAAGCAGCGTGTACGTCGCCGCGTCCGCCGGAACCTGCACATGCTCGTCCTGGATAAAATCGCCCAGATGGCTGTCCTCCTCCTCGCCGATCGGCGTCTCCAAAGACACCGGATCCTGGGAAATCTTCATAATATCCCGCACACGGTCCACCGGCATGTCCATCCGCGCCGCTACCTCCTCCGCCGACGGCTCGCGCCCCATCTCCTGGAGAAGCTGCCTGGATGTGCGGATCAGGCGGTTGATCGTCTCCACCATATGCACCGGTATACGGATCGTGCGGGCCTGATCGGCAATGGAACGTGTGATCGCCTGCCGGATCCACCATGTCGCGTAGGTGCTGAACTTAAAGCCCTTGGAATAATCATACTTCTCGACTGCCTTGATAAGCCCCAGATTGCCCTCCTGGATCAGATCAAGGAACTGCATCCCGCGGCCCACATACCGCTTGGCAATGCTCACCACCAGGCGCAGGTTCGCCTCCGCCAGGCGTTCCCTGGCCGACTCGTCCCCTGCCTCCATGCGTCTCGCCAGCTCAATCTCCTCCTCCTGTGAAAGGAGCGGGACCTTGCCGATCTCCTTTAAGTACATCCGCACCGGATCCTCTAAATTCACGCCCTCGGGTATGCTCAGATCCAGATTTTCCATATCCAGATCGTCCTCGCCGTCCAGATCCTCCTCCAGGAACAAATCGGGATCCATATCCAGATCCTCATCAAAACGGAGCACATCCACCTTATTCCGATCCAGAAAATCATCAATCTGATCCAGCCGGTCCGGACTCAGAAGCTCGCCATGAAAAAAATTCAGAATCTCTTTGTTGTCCAGCACATTTTTTTTGCTTTTAGCCAATTCCAGAAGCTGCGCCAGCTTTTCCTCAAATGTAGTCATCTTTTCTTCCATACAATTCCTCCATCCTTTCACAGCTACCCCGCTGCCGCCGCGCCTCCTGTGTGTACTCTTCCATACGGCAGATGATACGCGAACTGTCCATACGGCTTAAAACGCCTGCTAATACTCTCATTTTATCCCCGCTCCGGCGAAATATGCAGGTTCGCAAGCCCGGCCTGCTCTTTTATGAGCCTCTGCAGCTCGTCAATCCCTTTTGCCCGCCGGATCTGATGCTCCAGGCTGTTTTTCTTGACGCGACGCACCGTCTCTGAAAACGCTTTTTTCTGCTCCTCGTTTGTCAGGGACTCGTCAAGGGACGCATTAAACAGCGCCGCGACTTCCTTATAGCTTCCCTCATCGTCAATAAAACGATTCAGGATCGCCGCGGGCTTCACCTCCCCGGCCTCGCGCGCCTCAAACACCGCCTCAGCCGCGGCGCGGTAGAGCGGCTTCACAAAATCCTCCGGCCCAATGATGCCGTGGATCACATCAAACAGCCGCGGCTCCTCGATCAGCCATGTCAGAAGCAGGCGCTCCGACGAGCGGATCCCTTCCTCCTTCTCCCGCCGTTTCGCGGCCGGGGCCGGCCGCGCTTCCCGCGCCTCCTCCTGCAAAAGCCGCTGCGGACGGGAAGACGCCGCCGGCCCGCCGCGAAGCCCCAGCCGGTTCACCAGCGCCCTCAGATCGTCATAGGGAATCATATATTCCCTGGAAACGGCCTGGATGTAATTATCGCGCTCCAGCGCCTCGGAAAACTCCAAAAGCTTTTCGGCCGCCCGGTTATAGAATTCCGTCTTCTGCTCCGGATCGCCCATGTCATAACCGGATTTGAGCACATCAATCTCAAACAGGAAGCTGTTTCTGGCATGCTCCGCCCGTTTTTTAAACTCCTCCGGCCCCAGCGTCTTCATAAATTCATCCGGATCCTTGCAGGGGCGCATATCAAGAACCCTGGCTGAAAGCCCGGCCTCCCGGAGCATGGGGATCGCCCGCAGCGCCGCCTTCACGCCCGCCCCGTCGCTGTCAAATGTCAGGATCACCTGATCCGTATAGCGCTTCAAAAGGATCGCGTGCCTCTCTGTAAACGCCGTTCCCAGGGAGGCCACCGCGTTCGTAAACCCCGCCTGCTGCATGGCAATCACATCCATATAGCCCTCGCACAGAAACATATGGCGCTCCCTGGACGTCCTTGCATAATTCAGGCCGTATAAGTTCCGGCTCTTGTCAAACAGCGCCGTCTCCGGGGAATTTAAGTATTTCGGCTCCCCGTCCCCCAGCACGCGGCCGCCAAAGCCCACGACACGGCTGTTGACATCCATGATCGGAAACATCACCCGGTTATAAAACTTGTCCCTGGTTCCCCGCTCCTCAATTGTCACCAGCCCCGAATCCTTCAAAAACGCGTCCTCATAGCCCTTGCTGCGCAGATAGCGGTAGAGATCATCGCGGACCTTGTTCGCATAGCCGAGCCCAAAGCGGCGGATCGTCTCATCCGTCAGCCCCCGGCCGGTAAGGTAGGCATACCCCGCCTTCCCCTGCGGCTGCTTTAGCTGATAGTAGAAATAATTTGCCGCCAGCTTATTCGCCGCCAGGAGCGCCGCCCGGCGGTCCGCCATGGCCCTCTGTTCCTTAGAATACTCCATTTTCGGAAGTTGTATCCCGGAACGCTCTGCTAAGAGCTGCACCGCCTCCTGAAACGAATAATTCTCATATTCCATCACAAACGTAATCACATTTCCGCTTGCGCCGCAGCCAAAGCAGTAATACATCTGCTTTGACGGGGAAACCGAAAAGGAAGGCGATTTCTCGTGGTGAAACGGGCACAGCCCGAACAGGTTGCTCCCTTTTTTCTGCAGGCGCACGTACCCGGAAATGATGTCCACGATATCGCTTCTCGTCCTCACTTCCTCCAGAACCTCTTCCGGATAAAACATAGGCGCTCCTCCCCTATATCTTCCAGGATTTCGGGATAAACAGCGCCTCAAAGCGGTCGATCGCATAGCCGTCCGTCATGCCGGCAATATAATCGCAGACCGTTCTCTCCTCTGTCTCGTCCCGCTCCCGCATCATCTGTAAATACTCCTTTGGCAGCTCCCCGATATGCTTTCTGTAATAATCGTACAGCATTTCCAGCATGTGCTGCGCCCTGGTCTCCTCGGTCCTGGCCGCGCCGTTTTCATACACATTTTCAAACATCCACTTCCTCAGGCCGTGCATCGCGCTCTCCATGCCCGGAGACATGCAGATCCGATCCTTTCCCATGCTCTGGCCAATCAGGTCATGGATCATGGTATTGAGGCGCTCCCGGACGCTGTGCCCCAGCACATCCGTATACGCTGCCGGCAGATCCGGCTCCTCAAAGATCTTCGCCCGGATCGCGTCGTCTATATCATGGTTAATATACGCAATCTTATCCGAGAGGCGCACGATATGGCCTTCCAGCGTAGAGGGGCAGCCGCTCGTCGGATGGTTCAAAATCCCGTCCCGCACTTCCCAGGTAAGGTTTAAGCCCTTTCCCTTTTTCTCCAGCGCCTCCACCACCCGGACGCTCTGCTCATAATGGGAAAAACCGCCGCTGCAGAGCTGGTTTAAAATCGCCTCCCCCGAGTGGCCGAACGGCGAATGCCCCAAATCATGGCCCAAGGCGATCGCCTCGGTCAGCGACTCATTCAGCCGCAGCGCCTTTGCGATCGTACGCGCAATCTGCGCCACCTCCAGCGTGTGCGTAAGCCTTGTCCTGTAATGATCTCCCTCCGGCGCCAGAAATACCTGCGTTTTGTGCTTCATCCGCCTAAACGCCTTGCTGTGCAGGATCCGGTCGCGATCCCGCTGATACTCCGGGCGGATATCGCACAGCGGCTCCGCCTGATCCCTGCCCCTTGTATCCGCGCTCAGAGAGGCATAGGGGCTTAAATACCGCCTCTCCCATTCTTCTGTCGTTTCCCTGATATTCATAGCGATCCCACCCTTTTTCAGAACACTTATGAAATATATTTCAAAAGTTTACCCATTATCTTACTATGATATCATATTTCTTACTTTTTTTCAGCCCCTATTCGGATTTATTTCTTACAATTATATGTATGGCGCTGTAAAAATATGACATGATGTTGGAGCCAAAAAGTCTTTTAACACCTGACGCCTGCGGATTGATCCGCATATCATGCTCCCGCAAAATATAATTGTTTTTATTTTCAATTCATGTTATACTATATTTTCAGTCAGGGACGTATTTTTTTCATATTTATCAAGAAAAGGAGAATTCCGTTATGGGAGCACTGGAAACAGTTCTGACAAAATTTAACTCTATTTTATGGGGCAACTGGCTTGTATTTGTTCTGTTAGCCCTTGGCGTGCTCTACACCTTCACGAATGGATTTATCCAAATCCGCTATTTTGGGTTTATCATCAAGAAAACCCTGATCGATTCTTTTAAAGCAAGAAATGAGGACAAGGGAAGCGGCTCTATCTCCACCTTCAAGGCCATGATGGTCACGCTGGCGGGCAATGTCGGCGGCGGCAATGTGGTCGGCGTTGCGACAGCCATTGTGGCTGGAGGCATGGGCGCGGTGTTCTGGATGTGGTTCGCCGCATTTTTCGGCATGGCCTTAAAATATGGCGAGATCGTCCTTTCCCAGCTTTACCGCGGGCGCGATAAGGACGGGAATCTCTTAAGCGGACCGATGTATTACATCCGGGACGGGCTGAAAGCGCCGTGGCTTGGCGTTGTGATTGCCGCGCTGATGTGCCTTAAGATGATGGGCGCAAATCTCGTCCAGTCCAACACGATCTCCGGTATTCTGAATACGCAGTACGGGGTTCCCACCTGGCTGGTCGGTATTTTCCTCATCGGGCTTTTGATGTGCATCACTTTAGGCGGCTTAAAACGCGTTGCGGATATCGCCACCTCCCTGGTGCCGACCATGTCTATTTTTTACATTGTGATCGGTATTCTGGTGATCCTTCTTAATATCGGACAGGTTCCGGCTGTATTTGCCCTGATCTTCTCCGAGGCGTTTTCGATGCAGGCGGCGGCAGGCGGCGCGGGCGGCTATGTAATGGCAAAGGCCATGCAGTTTGGCATCACCCGGGGCATGTATTCCAACGAGGCCGGCGAAGGCACGGCTCCGTTTGCCCATGGCTCCTCCCTGGTGGATCATCCCTGTGAAGAGGGCATTACCGGTGTGACAGAGGTCTTTCTTGACACGATCATCATCTGTACCATCACCGCCCTCGTTATCGGCGTAACCGGAATTTATCAGCAGAGTGATCTGAACGCGACCGTTATGGCTATCTCCGCCTTTGGCACCATCTGGACCCCGTTAAAGCATCTGGGCGCGTTTGCCCTCCTTGTTTTCTGCTTTACCACGCTGATGGGCCAGTGGTTCAATGCGGCGAAAAGCTTTACATATGCATTCGGACCTGCCCTGACCAGCAAGATCAAATACGTTTATCCATTCCTCTGCATCGTGGGGGCCGTACAGAAGATAAGCCTTGTCTGGACCGTGCAGGATCTGGCCATGGGGCTTGTGATTATCCCGAATATGATCGCCCTGGTTGTGCTCTTCCCGCAGGTGCGCAGGCAGACAAAGGAATATTTTTCCAATCCGAAATTTTATCCGAAGGCTGCTTCTAAAAATTAATAACGAAGTCCTTCAAATGCATTTCATGATCATGACGGCGGCTGCAGTTCCGATCGAGCCGCGTATCTGCCGTGCTGACCGTATAGTAACATAGCAACGGCAGGCGCCCCATCGCAAAGCGATTTTACGGGCTGAAGCCGTCAGATTCCATCATGCAATATAGTCCCTGAGTTTGAACACAAGGCTGCGCCAGCTTTTGCTGGCGCAGCCTTTTTCTGAACCGCGCTGCCTTCTATTTCTGAGACAGGCTTTAAAAGTCTGCAACTCCGCCGCAAGCAGCGAGGCAGCAGCTACGGGTTACAGGCGGCGCCCCGGATTTTTTTCCGCAAAGCTTTCCCGCGCGCCCTATTTCCCCGGACTGCCGGATTCCATCAGGGCCGCATACTGCTGCGCCGGCACATATGCCTCGACCAATATCCCGTCTTCCCTGTACTCTTCCTTCAAAAGCTGGCCCGTTTTGCGGATCTGCTGGATCTTTGCCGCATCCCGGTACGGATAGAGCCGTTCCAGATAAATCCGCCGGCTGCGGAGGATCCGTTCCAGAAGCAGTTTTAACTCTTCTATCCCCTCTCCGGTCTTTGCCGAAATCCGCGCCTGGTAATCGGAGCGCAGATCCCGCAATACCGCCTCCTCTGTCAGGCAGTCGATCTTATTAAATACAGTTATGATGATTTTATCCTGAATCCCCAGCTCGCGCAGCGTCTCGTATACCACATGCAGCCGCAGATCCATCTGATCATCCGAGCAGTCCGCCACATGGAGCAGGATGTCGCTGTAGCGCGCCTCCTCCAGGGTGCTCTTAAACGCCTCGATCAGATGATGCGGAAGCTTTCTGATAAAGCCCACCGTATCTGTCAGGAGAATCGTCTCCCCGCCGGGGAGCGCGCAGCCTCTTGTCGTCGGATCCAGCGTCGCGAACAGCTTGTCCTCCGCCAGGATCCCGGCGCCTGTCAGGCGGTTTAAAAGCGTTGATTTGCCCGCGTTTGTGTATCCCACAATCGCCGCGGACATAGCATGGCTCTGCCGCCTCTTTTTCCTCGAAATCTCCCGGTGGCGCTTGACGCCCTCAAGCTCCTCCTTTAGCTGCCCGATCCGCCGGTGGATCAGCCGCCGGTCCATCTCCAGCTTCTTCTCGCCCGGCCCCCTTGTCCCGATCCCGCCTCCTAAGCGGGACAGGGAGCTGCGAAGGCCCACCAGGCGCACGGCCCTGTATTTAAGCTGCGCCAGCTCCACCTGAATCTTGCCCTCGCTGCTCGTCGCATGGGCGGCAAAAATATCGAGAATCACCATGGTCCGATCCATCACCTTGGTCTGCAGCGCCTCCTCAAGGCCGCGCATCTGCGCCGGGGACAGCTCGTCGTCGCAGACGATCCCCGTGGCCTTAAACTCCTCTATCTGATCTCTCAGCTCCTCAAGCTTTCCTTTTCCCAGATATGTTCCGGGGTGGATCCGCTCCCGGTTCTGAATCATGCGCCCGACGGCCACGCCGTTCGCTGTCCTGACAAGCTCCGCCAGCTCGTCAAGGGAGCGCTCCGTATCATCCTCCTCACAGGTGCTGACTCCCACCAGGATCACCCGCTCCTCCTCTTCCTTCAGCTCAATTAAATCTGCCATAGCCCTCCTGTCACCGACTCTCTAAAAATGCAATCTCCCTGTCAACCTCCGGAACCGATCCCCAGGAGGCCCGGTACTCCCGGAGCAGCTCCAGCGCTTTCGCAAAGTCCAGCTTCTGCTCATACACCGCCGCCAGGTTGCGCGTCAGCACAGCGGCCGCCTCGCCTTCCGCCTGCAAAAGCCCCTGCTCAAAGTAGCTGACAGCCTCGTCGAGATTCCCCGCCTGCGCAAGGCCAAGCCCCATCTGGTTCAAAATCCCCGGTCCCGCCATGCCGCCGTCAATCGCTGTCCGGCAGTATTCCAGCGCTTTTTCCGTCTCTCCGGCCTGCCTGGCCGCCTCTGAGAGCGCTGTCAGCGCAGCCGATGCCGCGGCCTGCGCGCTCTGATCCGATACCTTTGATAGTCCCGCCGCCGCCTCGTAATCCGTCTGCGCCGTCTCAAAATTGCCGGCCATCGCCTCAGCCGCCGCCTTATAATACCGGTATTCCGCCCTCTCGCCTTCTACCTGCTCCAGCGTGCCGTACGTATATGCCGCCGCCGCATAGTCCCGTGCCAAATACTCCGCCTCGCCCCGGTACTTTAAAATATCAAGCTCAAACCGGTCCACGATCCCGTCAGACGCTTCCAGCGCTTCCTCAAAAGAAGCGATTGCCCCGCCGTAATCCCCTTCCGCCATCCTCTCAATGCCCGAAAGCCTGGCCTCCTTTGCCTCTTTCGACTCCCCGCACCCGCATAACAGGACGGCTGCGAGCAGGCCGGCGCACAAACTGATCCGTTGTCTCATCCGTTATTCTTCCCTCTTTCCTCTGTGATGTATTCTTGGAATCCCGCTGCACCCGCCTTTGCTGCTGATTTTGTGGGTACATCGTGTAAATGCATCCGCCCCGCAACGTTTAATTCGTGTTACGGTTCACACCCCTGCCGGGCTGTGCCCAGTAATACGCTTCGCGATGCACACAAACCGCCAGAAAATGCGGTTTGGCGCCGCTGCCCTCGGGTTTTCCGCGACTTCCGCTGCGCTGCACTCACAAAAAACACCTCGCATTGGCTGATGTGTGAACAGTAACTAATTCGTCCCTGTGCTCCCATGCCCTCCCCGGTCCGCATGGCCCAGAAGCGCCGTCTCCTCAAAGTCGAGCGCCGGCTGATGCTCCATAATCCGGAACTGGCAGATGCGGTCATTTACATGGATCACCGTATCCCGCAGGGCATACGCCGGAAAAAACCACTGATCCTGATCCCCGCAGTAGCTCTCGTCAATGACCCCCATATGGTTTGTCTGTATGATCCCGAAATTTTTAAACGTACTGCTCCTGGGGACCACATGGGCCTCATACCCGGCCGGAAGCTCCATGGCCACGCCCAGGGGAATCAGGGCAAATTCACCCTTTTTAAGCGTAACCTCCTTCGCCGCCCGCAGATCGATCCAGTCCGATTTGCCGCCAATATAGGCAAGCTTTTCTATGTCCTCCGTGAAATATTTGATTCTGATCTTCATGTGTCATTCTCCTGTCCTTTGTCGTTCCTGCTGATATTCACCGTTATTAACGCAATGCTGTAATAGCGGCTGATTAGTATAGCTCAATTCAAATAACTCTATGCATTATAGATTTTACAGACTACCACGATACTTGTGTTTTTCCGGACAATAATGTAAAGTTATTTGAATTGGCTTATATTAGTTTGTACAAATCCAAAACAATTGATACAATTTAACGATGACCCGACTTTTGCTCCCGGCATCCTATCATAAACTCAAGCTCCTAAGCATGTCTTTCAGAATCAAGGCAAGCCGATCATGTAGCCATCATCAGGCCCTGCATATATCCTTATATAATTGACATCGATTCCCCCGCATCCTCTGACAGCTCCCGCTCCTCCCCTGCCGCAAGCTTCAGCTCCTCCTCCGCCTCCAGCCGGAACTCATCCAGCTTATCCTGCGCCGGCACAGGCAGCTCCTTTGTGGATCCGACGCCGAAACGCCGGAGAAATTCCTCTGTGGTCGCAAATAAGGCCGGCCGGCCCGGCGCGTCCAGGCGGCCCACCTCATAGACGAGATTATAATCGATCAGGCGGTTTACGGCATGATCCGACTTCACCCCCCGGATCTTCTCGATCTCCAGCTTGGTGATCGGCTGCTTATAGGCAACGATGGAAAGCGTCTCCAAAGCCACATCGGTCAGAACCTGCTTTTTGGGCGCGGACGCCACCTCGATCAGGTTTTCATAGTATTCGGCCCGGGTGCACATCTGCCAGCTATCCTCCAGGCGGGTGATCTGCATCCCGTGCTTTCCCCTGTCGTAGCGCTTTTTAAGGCGCAGCGCCGCCTCCCGCGCCGTGTCCATATCCGCCCGCAGGGCGGCTGCAAGCTGCCTTGTCTCTACGGATTTGCCCATGGTAAACAGCACGGCTTCCACGATGGCCTCTTCCTCTGCACTCTTATTTTTTTTCATCAAAATCCTCCAGGCCCTCCAGGGAAATCTCCTCTGCCCCTTCTGTGTCCCGGGCCTCTATGTACATGTCGCCAAAAGGCGCTTCCTGGCTTAAATACACGCTGCCGATCTTCATCAGCTCCAGCACGGCCAGAAAGGTCACCACCACGTCCAGGCGGTCAGTGCGGCGCTTTAGAACCTCGTGAAAGCGAAAACGCCTGTGCGTCCTGGCATACTCCATCACAGATCCGATCCGCTGCTCTAAGCTGACCGATTCCTTGCGGATGGCGCCGAAACGGCTCCGGATCGGATCGATCCTGTCCTCGCTCCGCTTCATGACCGACTGAAAAATCTTCTGCAGCTTGGCCAGCGTTAAGCCCTCTAAGAGGCTGTCCAGATCAACCGGCGCCTCATGCCTGGCCACCTCCTTCGGGATATCGGGTTCCCGGTAGAGAATAAGCTGCGCGTCCTGCTCCAGCTCCATAAGCTCACGGGCCATATATTTGTACATCTTATATTCCAGCAGGCGGCGCGCCAGCTCTGCTCTCGGATCCTCCTCTTCCTCCTCTTCCTCCCTGGCGGGCAGAAGCATCCGCGACTTGATGTCAATCAGCGTGGCCGCCATGACTAAAAAGTCGCTGACCACGTCCAGATCCTCCTCCTCCATGCGGCTGACATAGTCCAAATACTGCTCCGTGATCAGAACGATGGGAATGTCGTAGATACTGACTTTATTTTTCTCGATCAGATGCAGCAGCAGATCAAGCGGGCCTTCAAAGTTATCGAGCTTGTAGGAAAGAACCATTCCAAAACCTCCCTTAACAGCCGTCCCCGCCGCCGCGGATCGTCACCCACACGAGATGCGGCCGATCGTTCAGACGGATATTGATCGAATGCGTGCCGAGCCCCCGGCTCACAATCATCGTCTTTCCCTCCCGGTCAAAACGCCCCGCGCACCAGGGCAGGAAAAAATGGTACTGCGGCGTCATCACGCCGCCCAGGAACGGGATCCGGATGGTGCCCCCGTGAAAATGTCCGGAGAGAGTTAAATCCGCCCCCCATTTCCGGCACTCCTCAAAAAACAGGGGCGAGTGGAATAAAAGGATCTGAAACCGATCCGCCGCCGCCGCCCCCACGCGCTTTTTTAGCGTCCCCTCCGGGAGCGCCGGGATCGTAAAGCGGCGGCTGTAATACTCCCCGTCTAAGTTGGCCCCCGTGACGCGGATCGTTTCCCCGAAATCCGCGCTTGCATCGGACAGATAACACACGCCCGCCTCCTCAAGCGCTGTTTTAAATTCCTCGTACTGATCCCCGTAAATGTCCCGCTCTTCGTTCATCCGCTCCTCATGGTTCCCGTTCGCATAGTAGACCGGAAAGCGTCTGGCCAGCCGCCTGACAAGGCAGAGGGCCGGCTCCATGTCCCGCTCCCCCTTGCACACCATCATGTCCCCGCCGATCAGCACCGCATCCGGGCGGATCCGTTCGATCTCCCGCACCAGCCGCTCATTGCGCGCGCCGAATTCATTATTATGTAAATCCGAAAGAAATACAACATTCACCTCGCCTTTCGGAAACTTTTTTGTGGGGATCACGTACCGCTGTGTGACGAAATGCTTCTTTTCATACTCCGACCAGAGCGCCAGTCCTCCCGCAATCCCCAAAAAGCCTGCAAACAGCGCAGCAAACAACGCCCATCCCTCCTGCCTGTCAAAATCCGGCCGGGCCCTTTGGAAACAGACGCCGGGCCCGGCCCCCAAACCGGCAGCCATGCCCTGCCGCGCAGGCAGGCATAGCTGCCGGACGTTCTCATTCCAGCGGCAATCCGCAAACGGAAGTCAGTGGATATTTTTGTAAAAATTCGTATACGGAGCCAGATCCATGCGCACAAAATAGCCCTGCTCATGCTCGCAGACCGGGCAGTATTTCGGCGCTATTTTTCCCTCATAGATATAGCCGCAGTTTAAGCACACCCAATTCGTGTCCTCCTCGGAGGCAAACAGGGCGCTCCTCTCCAGAAGCTCCGCAAAGAGGCCAAAACGGTCGCCGTGCGTCTTCTCCACCTCGGCAATCATGTGGAACACCTGGCCGATGCGGTCAAAGCCCTCTTCCAGGGCAATATCGCCAAATTCCCGGTACACCGGATCATGCTCCTCAAACTCATTGTGCTCCGCAGCGCGCAAAAGCTCCGCTGTCTTCCCATGCAGATCCACCGGATAGCCGCCGTCGATCTGGATCGTCTCGCCGGTCAGCTCCTTTAAGAAGTTGTAAAACACCTCCGCGTGCTCCTTTTCCTGATCCGCTGTGTACTGGAACACCCTCTCAATCACCGGAAGGCCCTCCTGTTTCGCCGTCTCGGCGGCAAAGGTATAGCGGTTCCTGGCCTGGCTCTCCCCGGCAAAGGCCCGCATCAGGTTTTTTACGGTTCTGCTTGATTTTAAATTTGCATCCATTGCATATCCCTCCTGTCTCATTCAATCACATAGTAACACATGAATTGTTTTACGTAGTATATCCTGAAACAGGAAAAATATGCGTGCTTACCGGATCCAGACGCCGTTCGCGTCCACCCGGTAGCCGTCGGGCGTGGTCCCGTTTACAAACAGGCTCCCGTTTACATCCACATAGTACCAGAGTCCGGATGTCTCAATCCACTGCCCGAAAGCCATGGAACCGTTCGCGTCAAAATAATGCCAGGTTCCGTTCACCAGATGCCACCCTGTCAGCATATAGCAGTCTGTTCCGAAGCCATAGACCCTGCCGTTATTCCTGAAGGTTTCCCCGCGCGCATAGCCGCCGGTCTTCTTGAGAAACTGCCAGCCCTGCGCCGTCTCGCTCCAGGTTCCCTCTACCTCCGGATACGCCTCCCGGCCCACAGCCATCCCCTGTGTATTCTGGCCTCCAAGCGGTCCGGCAGCGCCCTGCGACGCGGCGGCCGCCGCAAAGCCATAATCAAGAAGCTTCTTTGTGTCCGCATAGTGCGTCTGTCTGCTCTTTAAAATCACAACAATCAGGCGTACGCCGTCCTTTTCCACACATGTGACAAGCGTATTCCCCGCAAGGGAGGTAAATCCTGTCTTTCCGGCCACAAAGCCCGGGTAATATTCCGCCCTGGACGGATCCAGCATCTTATGGCCCATCGTGAGCTCCCGCACAGACGGGACGCTCTTGCTCGCCGGAAAGCTGTACTTTAAAGTGGAAGCGATCTGGCGCACCGTTTCATTTTCAAAGGCCGCCCTGGCAATCAGCGCCATATCGCGGGCCGAGGTAAAATGCTGCGGATCATTGAGCCCGTTTGGATTTACAAAATGCGTATTTGTGCATCCCAAAGCAGCCGCTCTCTGGTTCATCAGGCCCGCAAAGCCCTCTATACTTCCTCCCACGTGCTCTGCCAGCCCGTTCGCCACCTCATTGGCTGATTTTAACAGAAGGCCGTACATGCAGTCTTTCACGGAAAACTGATCCCCCGCCTTCACCTTCAGCGTGACGGCCCCTGACTCCAGCCGGCTCACGGCCGTCTCCGAAAAGGTCACCGTGTCCTCAAATGAGCAGCGTTCCGCCACCAGAAGCGCGGTCATCAGCTTCGTGGTGCTTGCCGGATAAAAGTGCGTGTCCGCATTCTTTTCATACAAAAAGCGGTTGTGCGTCACATCATAGAGAACCGCGCCCTCAGCGGCAATCTCCAGGGCCTGCGCCTGCGCGTCCTGCTGCGCGGTTGCCGGCTGCGCGGGATTGTTCCCTGTTCCCTCACCCTCCGATCCCGGGCCGGCGGCGTATGCGCCCAAAGGAAGGCCAAATGTAAGAACCGCCGCCAGAAGCAGGCCGAGCAGAACGGATACGCGCGGCCTGTGCACAGCGGCGGAATGCGACAGCGATTGGTTGTTCATCATATATGCAGGTTTCTCCTTATGTTTAGTATGTACTCTCGGAATCTCGCTGCGCCTGATTTTGTGAGATGATTTTTTGTCAGATGTGCACAAATTTATGAGGCGTACGTGGAGCGTACGTTGATTAAATTTGGGTGCATCTGGCGGAAAATCAGCCGCAAAAGCAGGCGCAGAGAGATTCCGAGAGTACATTAGTAACAGCTCCCGCGCTGCGCGCGCGTAAACTGTATATTTATTTTACTTTATTTTCCTGCTGCATGCAATGAATTTAAACGGCAGAATTTTTTACGTTTTCATTACGGCCCTTCCCCGCTCTCACGGGCCAAAGAACGGTCACGAAGTCAACAACCCCGCTGCAATGACAGCGGGGTATCTGACCCTCGCGGCAGTCGCCAAATGTGCATGCAAGCATGCCCACTTGGCTCGTTGCTCGCGGGAATAACCTGCACAAGTTATTTCGTGACCGTTTCTTACAGATCAGGCGGCAAAGAATATGCGGGCTTCTCACCATAAGCGATGGCCCGCATAATTTCACCGGCGCGCTTCATGCGCCGCCCGCATCCTGCGCCTCTTTACACACATCCACCCATTCCAGATAACCGGAAGCCTGCTCCAGCTCTCCCATGGTCAGCTCAATCGCGCTGTTGGCGCTCCCGCAGGCCGGGTAAACGCTCTCAAAACGCCTCAGGGACTCGTCGAGATAGACCTCCACGCCTTCCCGGATCCCAAAGGGGCAGACGCCGCCGACGGCATGTCCCACCAGCTCTGTCGCCTCGTCGGCGGTGAGCATCTTCGCTTTTGCCGAAAATTTTTCTTTATACTTATGATTATCGATCTTCCTGTCCCCGGCCGTGACGATCAGGATGGGTTTTTCCCCTATCTTAAAGGACAGGCTCTTGGCGATCCGCGCCGGCTCGCAGCCGACGGCCTGCGCGGCCAGCTCTACGGTCGCGCTCGACGTATCAAACTCCAGTATCCGCCTGTCCAAATCCCACTTCTTCAGCCACTGCCTTGCCCTCTCCAGCGACATGTTCCATCTCTCCTGTTCTTATAAATATTTCTTTCTCAGATCCGCCGCGCTCTCTGCGGATAAATAGCCCGGGGCCACGTCGAATACGGTCTTGCAGCCCGTCTGCCCCTCCTGGTTCATCTTATACGCGGCCCTTGCATACGCGACGATAATAGAGGATGTGAATTCCGGGTTGGAATCCAGCTTTAAGCTGTACTCAATCACATGGCTGTTCTCCCCGTTCCAGCCCGTTTTTCCGCTGCGCAGCACAAAGCCGCCGTGCGGAAGACGGCTGTGATCGCGCTTTAACTCTTCCTCTGAGATAAAATGCACGGTCGTGTCATAATCGGAGAAATAATTGGGCATGGTCTTGATTTCCCGCTCAATCCGGGCCTGATCCGCGCCCTCCTCTGCCACGACAAAGCACTCCCTGGTATGCTTCTCGCGCGTGGTAAGAGCCGGGGCCGCTCCGCTGCGCACCGCCTCCAGCGCGCTCTCAACCGGTATGGTGTACTGTCTGGCATCCTTTACCCCCTCGATCCGGCGGATCGCGTCTGAATGGCCCTGGCTCACGCCCCTGCCCCAGAAAGTGTAGTTCTCGCCCCGGGGAAGAGAAGCCGCCGCGTACAGCCGGGCAATGGAAAACATCCCCGGATCCCATCCCGCGGAGATCACAGCCACCTTACCGCTCTTTCTTGCCGCCGCGTCCACGGCCTCAAAGTGATCCGGAATCTTTGCATGGGTGTCAAAGCTGTCCACCACATTAAACCACCTGGCGCACTCCGGGGTCTGGACCGGGAGATCCGTGGCGCTGCCCCCGCAGAGGATCAGCACGTCGATCTCATCCTTCATGTGCTCCGCCTCGTCCGCCTTAAGAACCGGAACCCCTTCTGTCAGGATGGAGACGCACGCCGGATCCCGCCGTGTGAAAACCGCCTTAAGCTCCATATCCGGATTCTGCCGGATCGCGCACTCCACGCCTTTTCCCAAATTTCCGTAGCCAAAAATACCAATCCTGATGCTCATGTCTTACTTTCCTCCATATTTGCCTTTAAATTTATCCTATTTTTGGAACATTTATTACTGTTTAGAAAATTCGAACAGTTGATAATATATCTTTAATTTCCAAAAAAGGCATAAAAAGGGAGTGATTCCTCACTCCCTCGTCAGTTGGATATTATTATACAATAGAACCAGAAAAAAAGCCAGCGTTTTTTTGCCCGGCCGCGGCGCTGAAAACCATCTGTTGTAACAGTTCAGATAGGTCAGCGCACCTGCTGCGCTGACCGTACGAAAACGTGGCGGCAGCAGGCATCTGCCCCATCGCGAAGCGATTTTCATCGGCAGATGCCGTAACAGTTCAGGTTATCTGAACTGTTACCATCTGTTTCGTCCGCCTCACCTCTGCCCCGTAAACTTCTCCGCAATCGCCCCGCTGTAATACGCCTGCAGAAGCTCTTCCAGATCCTTAATCTTCTCCTTCAGCTCCCGGCCGACATCCGTATCGCCCACACATTTGCGCTCCGGCACCCATTTGACCATGCGGCTGTCGGAATGGATATCGCTCTCATTTTCAATCGCCGCCTCCGTGGACTCAAACGGGTCGTGGGCCGCGAGGATCAGCCCGTAGGAGTTATAGATCAGCGTATATCCCGCGATGCCCGTCTCCTTCTGGTATGCCTTTGAGAAGCCGCCGTCTATGACTAACAGCCTTCCGCCGCACTTGACAGGGCTCTCGCCGTCCTTTGATTTGACCGGGACATGGCCGTTGACGATATGCGCCTCCGCGGAGCGCAGGCCGAATTCCGCCAGGATGCGGCTGACCGCCGTCTCATCCTCCAGAAAGCGGTAATAGGGATTCTTTGTCTCCTTGTGCGTCTCCTTCTCCGCCAGGAAATACCGTTCGAAGGTGGCCATCTTATCCTTGCCGAACAGCGGGGAATCCTCGTGCAGCCAGATATACCACATCAGATCGCGCCCCTTTTCGCGCTCCGCCTTATCGACTGCCACAAAGCCCTTGCGGATGTAGTTGTCAAGCGTGTCGTACAGCGCGCGGCCGCGGTACGTTTTCCCGTAAATCTCCACTGCCTTGAAGGTTCCGTCCTCATTGAGCGGCACGCAGCCGTGATAGAGGAGGTTGTTGTTGTAAACCTTATAAAGGCTTCCTCTGGCGAGCAGGAATTTCATATGCTGCTGCAGCCTCTTGCAGTTGATAAAGGCCCTCTCCAGCCGCTCCATGATCTCCGCCTCCTGCTCTGTGAAGGCATAGGGATCTTTGGGATCCACGGTGGGGAAATTCGTGTCCAGAAGGGCGTACTCTTTACCGTTTATCGTGATCACGCCCCGCTCAAAATCGATCCGGTGCAGGAGATTTCGTTTTTCCAGATGAAATTCCGGATGGCGGCGGATAATCTGGCCCTCTGCCTTAAACTGGATGATGGAAATGGCCTTGTGCATCTTTAAATTGATCTCCATCTCCGACGCGTCGTGGGAACCGCCCTTTAACTGGAAGCACGCGCACGGATCGTCTGCGTACGTGTTGATGGCAAAGGTGGCCAGCGGCAGCATATTAATCCCGTACCCGTCCTCGAGAATGTCCAGGTTCCCGTAGCGGGCGCAGTTGCGGATCACATTGGCAATACAGCCCGGCTGTCCGGCCGCCGCGCCCATCCAGAGCACGTCGTGGTTGCCCCACTGGATATCAATGGAGTGATAGCTCATCAGCTTGTCCATGATGATATGCGGCCCCGGACCGCGGTCGAAAATATCCCCCACGATGTGCAGGTGATCTACGGTCAGGCGCTGGATCAGCTCGCTGAGCGCCACAATAAACTGCTGCGCCCTGCCGACACGGATGATGGTCTGCACAATCGCGTCATAATACGACTCCTTGTCCGCCAGATCCGCCTTCTCGGTGATGAGCTCTTCCATCACGTAGGCAAATTCCGCGGGAAGCGCCTTGCGGACCTTGGAGCGCGTATACTTGCTCGCCGCGCGGCGGCAGACCTCGATCAGCCGGTATAAGGTAATCTTGTACCAGTCGTCCGGATTTTTCTCCGTGCGCAGGATGCGGCTCATCTTCTCCGTGGGATAGTAAATCAGCGTTGCAAGGGACTGCTTGTCCTGGCGGCTCAGCGTGTTTCCAAACACATCGTCAATCTTGCGCTTCACCGCGCCGGAGCCATTTTTCAGCACATGCGAAAATGCCTCGTACTCGCCATGGATATCCGTGAGGAAATGCTCGGTTCCCTTTGGCAGGTTCAAAATCGCCTCCAGGTTAATAACCTCCGTGGACGCGGCGGCAATCGTCGGATACAGCTCTGATAAACGCTCTAAATAGCGGGTTTCCAGTGATTTCATGGGACTCTTCCTCCATAAGGAAACGTCTATGACATTTCCTGTCGTTTCATTAAAATATCTGAATCTTACAGCAGCAGCCATCCGCTGCCAGAACCGTTACAATTGAGTTTAATATACCATACCCATATTGCAAAGTCCATAATATTTTTCGGCTATTGGGCGGCTGCGCGGCCGCAGGCGCGCAGACTTCCCGGAACGGTTACCGGCCGTCAGCGGATCGTAATCCGCCCCTGCCCGCGCGGATCGGCGTATTCTTCCCCCGCCACGCCGCCAAGGTAATCGCGTATATAAGCGGTGATCGTATCCACATCCACCATTGTCTCATCCTTTATGATCGGGCAGCCGGTAAACATGCTCATCCCGGAGCCGCCGGCCTGTCCCTGACCTTGTTATTACAGCGGATTTTGCCGAAAATTAGGAAGAACAAGTTCAGCAAAAATGAAATGCGTTCTTCTTCACCCCCGCCATCCGCAAAAACTCCTTCATCGCCGACGTGACATACCTCCCCTTTTTGACCGCAAACGTCACATTCCTCTTTGCCAGCGGATCCCCCAGCTTATAGTATGCCAGCCGATCGTGCTCCCGCACGCACTCCACGATATCGGAGCGGACAAACACAGCCCCCACTCCGTTGGACGCGATATTCACCGAAGTCAGAACCTGATCCACATACATGGCTGTCTTCTGCTCGAAACCGGCGTTCCGGCAGATGGCAAGCCCCCGCTGGTACATATCGTTCCCCGGTTTCATGGTGATAAACGGGCTTTCACTGAAATTCTCCAGCGGAACCGGCGCCGCCGCTTCCCTTGCATATTTCCCTGAAACAATATCGCCGCATGACAGACGGTACGGCGCAAGCTTCTTATTGATCGGCCACTGGGCCGGCACGGCCATAATCAGGGTTTCCGTTTTGTAAAAATACCGTTCCACCGCAGGGGCGTTCTCCTCCAGCGCGGTTTCTATCACCAGATCCAGCGTCTCGTCCTCCAGCCCCTCGCGCAGCTCTTTTACATTTCCCTCGAGAAGATCAATCGTCACATTCGGATACCTGGCCCGGAAGCGGCCGATCAAATCCGGAAATACAAAAGAGCAGAAAAAGGAAGATCCACCGAGGGAGAGCGAGCCTGTCTTCAGCCCCCTCAAGTCTTCAAAATACGATTTTAAGTTTCTCTGGATAAACAGGATCTCCTCAACAGATTTGATGTAATGGGCGCCCTCTTTGGTGATGGTAAGAGGTATGGTGCTCCTGTCAAATATAGCGGCCCCCACTTCCCGCTCTGCCTTGCGCACCATATTGCTTAAGGCCGGCTGGCTGATAAACAGCTTTTTCGCCGCTTTTGAAAAGCTTTTTTCCTGATATACAGCGTATACGTATTTCATCTCATTCAGCAAATTGATTCCTCACCTTCCTGATTTAAAGCTGTGGTATTCGGGTATCATTTGAAATGTATTTTTAATGTAACGATTATTATAGCGGAAATGCGGAATTTTAGCCACTGTCCGGTAAGGAGGGCGTCCGGGCGTTATTGCGTAAGGGTAAAATAAATATATTATATGGCAGCCAGGGGATGGATGCGGGAAGGCCTCAAAAACCGCCCCAGCGCTGGCCGGGGCGGTCCTGTTTCCATACTTTATCTGTTATTCGGCCTTTCAGCGCATCTTACTCCCTGTGAATCCGCGGACTACTCCTCACCCAGGCAGACCATTCTGCCGTTCCGGACGATCACCGTCTCCTCTGCGGTTCCCTCGTCAAAGATAACCGTCGGATTGTACTGTACCATGTCGATATGTACCGTGGAACGGGCCGGCTGGCCGTAGTAGAAGCCGTTGCCCATGGCGATGTGGCAGGTTCCGCGGGCCTTTTTCTCTTCCTCGAAATCGCCGTTAAACATGCAGGCCGGGTTCAGTCCGATACCGATCTCGGCGATGTTGTCTGAATCCTTTATCTCCGCAATCTGGCGGCGAATCTCCTTGCAGATCTTGGCGTCTCCGCCCATGACCTCCACGATGCGTCCTTCCTCGATTTTCAGCTCAACCGGGATCGTCGGGCAGCCGTAGTAGCAGATCGGCCCGTCGATGACCAGCTTGCCGTGCGTTGTGCCGATCACCGGCCCCAGGGAAACCTCTCCGTCGGACCAGGCCATGGCATCGCCCGGATTCCTGGCGATTCCGCACTCGATGATCGGCTCCATGGGATTCATGTCCATATACAGATCCGTTCCGGCCGGCGTGGTGATGTGCGCTTTCCTGTGGCCGCGCCAGATCGCCTGCAGCTTTTCTCCGTCCGCATACACGGCCTCATAGTCGGCCAAGGCGCCGCCGCGGGTGAAGTTGTCGATATTTCTCAGGCAGATGGAAACCTCGCGCAGCTTTTTCTGATTGATCAGCTCCTTTAAGTGGTTGTTGTAGATAGCCGCTCCGGACGCCGTGGTCATGCCAACAAACACGTCGCATGCATCCATGCCGAGCTCCAGGGATTTCGGGAAAATGGTCGCCTTGTCTTTTCCGCGGATGGGCATCATATAAATGCCGTACTCCGCGCCGCACTTGAGCGCCGCTGCCGCCATCGCGTTGGCCATGCGCATATCGGTCTGCGGATCCGTCACAATCAGCACTTCCTCGCCCGGCTTTACCGCCATCAGGTTCGATAAAATATAATCCGCACGCTCCATACATTCGATTACTCTGTTGTCTTCCATTGTCTGATCTCCTTTTCTTTTATATAATATTTGTTGCTGGTTTCTCTGTTTTTGCCGTACTGTCTCTGCCGCGGCCCGCTTAAGCCGACGCCTTTACCTCTTCCTCATTAAATACCGCGTGGTTGAGCTCGCCCTGCATCTCGGAGATGCATACCGCGGCCACCAGGTCGCCGACGGAGTTGGTGGACGTGTGAATCTGATCCACAATCCGGTAGATTCCGGCTACCAGCGCATAGGCGTCCAGGGGAAGTCCCATCTGCGTCATCAGCGTCAGGCTGATAACGAGGCCGATCTGCGGGGTGGCCGCGCATCCCACGCTTAAAAAGGTGGCCTGTATCACCATCATAACCTGCTGCTGCAGGCTCAGCTCCACGCCGTAGAGCTGCGCGGCAAACAATACAACGATTCCAAAATATGCGCACGTCCCGTTCATCTGCGCCGTACATCCAAGAGGCAGGACAAAGCTTGCAATGTCCTTCGGAACCCCCATTTTCCGCGGCGCGATATCCATGGATACCGGCAGCGCCGCAGAGGACGTGCAGGTGCTGAATGCAATCATCCACGGCTCAAACGCCTTTTTCCAGAAACGGATGGGATTGACCTTGCCAAAGACGGTCAGAAGGATCCCGTAGCCGGCTGTGCACATGATGATCCCGGCCAGATAATCGGTGGCGATAAACTTAAGCACCGGGCCGAAAATAGCGATGCCGTACTTTGCCAGCGCCACGGTCATGAGGCTGAACACGCCGTAAGGGATGATCCCCAGAATCATATCAATAATTTTAAACATCGTTTGGGATAACAGCGAAATCATGTCGGCCAGAGGCTTTGCCTCTTTGCCGATGCTGATAATCGCAAATCCCATGAACAGGGAGAATACGATGATCTGCATCATTTCCCCGCTCGTTAAAGATGCAAAGGGATTGGCCGGAATCAGATCCAGAAGCGTCTGGTAAATCCCCGGAAGCTCCTTGACCTCGGCCACGCTGTCTACCGTTCCGAGCACCAGCCCTCTTCCCGGCTGAATCAGATTGGCCAGAATCAGGCCGATCGTAGCCGAAACAGCGCCGGTCGCCAGAAACCACGCAATCGTCTTTACTCCAATGCTCCGAAGCTTCTTAATATCGCCCAGCGAAAGCGCCGCGTCGATAATACAGAAGAACACCAGCGGAACTACAATCATTTTAATCAGCTTGATGAATAAATCTCCCACAAACTGGAAAAATGGAAGGACATAGCCGCCTATCGCCGCATTCTCCACGCCCCCGAGGAAATTCAGGATATACCCGAATACAATGCCCGCAAACAGCGCGATAAAAATTTTGACATACAGCGGCGTCTCCTTTTTCTGGTTCCCCTTCCCCATGCCAGGTACCTGTTCTGCCATATAAGACCCCCTTTTCTAATTCAAAACATTTGTTTTTATATTCCTCATGAGGTTTGTACATATTCTACAAAAAACGGCGGAAAAATAAAACGGTTATGCACATTTTGGTATAGAGCATAACTGTTTTGTAATAACTGCCTGGCAGAGGGGAATTGACGCCGCATATTGAAGCGGAAGGATTGCGGTTTTCTGTGACTTTCGCTGCGCTCACAAAAAGCACCTCGGATTGGCTGATGTGTGAACAGTAACGCATTGCGGGCCGCGGCTGCCATGCCCTGCATTTTATAGTGGCAAATGGAGAATGGATGTGATAGAATTAAGCATAAAATAGTATGTACTCACGAAATCAGGCGCAGGGAGATTCCGAGAGTACATTAGTTATATAGGAGGGCTGATATGCTTGATACGATACCTGGCAAAAAAGAAATGGCGGATTTAGTTGGAGAACCTTTATATGATATATGGAACAAGCTATGCGCTTTAATTGACGAAAAGTATGATATGGACTGTTTGTGGAATAAAGGCGGTAAAGCTTGGAAATATGAATACAAATACCGTCGGGGCGGCAAAACGCTGTGTGCATTATATGCAAGGGAAAACTGCGTGGGTTTTATGATTATCTTAGGGAAAGAGGAACGGGCAAAATTTGAAGCAGACAGGGAGAATTACTCAAAAGAAGTTCAGGAAATATATGATGAAGCCCAGACTTACCATGACGGGAAATGGATCCTGTTTGAACCAGAGGATACTTCTTTATTTGACGATTTCATTCGGCTGCTGAGAATCAAAAGAAGGCCGGACAGAACGTGAAGCTGCTGTTAAATCATACCTACAACTCCCGGTTTATGAGGAAAACAGGATAATAGTTTCCTTTGTAATGATTTATACTGTAAAATCAACACTTTTATCCTGATATATTCGGATAACGGTATTGATTTTACAGCATTTAAACTAAATATCCGGCTATGTATGCCTCTTTTTTGACGGACATATTTCATGGCCTGGATCATACCACAATACATGAAAGTGTTCATTCTCACGAATCCCTACTATACGGAGCCGATTCTGCAGTGCAAATGAAAATACAGAATCCTCATATCCCTCCAGGCGCCTTGTCTTAAACCTGTCGAATGCATCATTTGATAACATATCAATCGAAAGCAGATGATGCTTCGATTTTCCCTCATCATGAGTCTGACTCTTTACCTCTGCCCATGTCATATTGCTGTAATCAATCATTTTCTCCATGACTTCATGATGCAAAAAATCATCCCTGTTCAAATCAAAAGCGAATTTACCAGAACGGTCAATCATATCAAACCGCCAGATAACCTTTTTTCCATCCGTACCATATCCCGGTTCTTTTACAGTGCGTTTTAAACTTACAGTTGTCTTTTTCTTCTTTGTTGTTTTATTCGCCATATCTATAAACTTCCGTAATACTCTCCCATGCTTTCCTTTGTAATAACCGTCCTGCACTTAGCCCCGTCAGGTAAGCCATTTCTCGCATCTTTCCACGGTGCTTCACTGTGCGACAATTCCCTTAAATCATACGGCGCCATGTCCCCATAATCACGAATCACAACATTTACAGAGTCTTTTTCGTCTTCTGTCAAATTTTCCGGAGTCCCCTTTGAGAAATCATTTATATCAACAGAAAATTTCCCCTGATGCGCATGAAACAATTCCGGACATACCGGTCCATTGGCCCATGCTTCAAATTCTTCATCAAACATAGGCAACCCTGTCCATGCCAAATGCCACGCCTGTGAATAATAGCAGAGCTTTTGGAGCTTCCATGTGCTCATTTTGCCGCATTTATGCAAAATATATTTTGTCACATCAAAAACCGTTGCCATGCTTCTCCCTCCTTTGTAACATTCAACACCTCTGATCCTGCACACACATTTCCTCACACCTGCGAATGCATGCATCGTTAATATTAATATATGCTATCCATTTCGTTCTGTCAATATCCCTGCCTGTTGGTTTTATTAAATTGTTTATATCAGCGTAACAGTTCAGATAGGTCTGCGCGTTCACCGCGCTGACCGTAAGAAAACACAGTGGTCGCGGGCATACGGCCCATCGCCGCAGGCAATTCTAAATGCCGTATGCCGTAACCGTTCAGGGGTTACTGAACTGTTACATATCAGCCGCTCCCCTGACCGCCCATTTCCGCCGCAATTCTTCGCATGTTCCCCCGCCCTCTGTAATATGATACTATATAAGTATTTTTCCGGAGGTATTCCATGAACGCTTACATATCTGTCTCGGGCATTGTCGCCCGCATTGAGCCCGTTATCCCCACACAGGCGGATTACGGCTGCACCCTCAACCTGACGCTCCGCTCGTTCAGCCAGGGAGAAATCAATTTCACCATGAACGGGGAAACGTATGTTGTGGATAATTTTCCCATCAATCCCGGCGACCGCGTGACGATCTTTTATGACGCCAATGCGCCCGTGCCCCTGATTTACCCGCCGCAGTACAAGGCCGTGGCTGTGGCCAATTCCTCTTATTACAACTACTATCTCGGGGAATTTTACAACAATTTCGTCAGCACGGACGGACGGTTCCAGATCAGCAATTCCGCCCCGCTCAACATGATCCTGCCCAATGGCCAGACCTTTTACGGCGCGCTGGCGGGCAATACCGTCCTGGTGGAGTACACGGCCGCCACAAGGAGCATACCGGCCCAGATCCAGCCGGATCGGATCATTGTCTTCTGTTATCATTAATACAGCGTAACTGTCCAGACAATTTCCGAACGGTTACAGTACGGCAGCAATCAATTTCAAACATATGTTTGTCTGCTGGCGGCAGACCAAAACAGCTTCCTATTATGATAAAATGCTGACCATCATCAGTCAGCATTTTTTTTTGCGTTTTTAGAATAATGTATCACATCCTCGATCAGGGATCGGACAAGCGGAAGCGCGTCCTTTGGGCACTGTTCCAGAAGGGAGGCCATCTCAGGAACCATATAGGACGCTGACTCTAAGCTGCTTCCGTATAGCAGCTCAGTGGGAGTTGTGTCCAGATAATGACAGATTTGGACCAGGCGCTCAAGGCTGAGCTGCGTCCTCCCGCGCTCGATCTTGCTGATAAAAGCCGGAGAAACGTCCAGATACTCAGCCAGGCTTTCCTGTGTGATATGATTGTTCTTCCGGCGCGCCGCGATGCGCCGCCCGATTAGCTGATAATCTATTACCATGTGCATCACCTCGGTTTATTATAAACAGAACAGGCGTAAAAAATAAGAACCTTATAAGTTAATATTGACTTATAAGTTCATTACAGATATACTAAATACCAGAACCGGAACGTGTTGGAAAAATGCTTCAGGGGGAGGAATGAAGAATGAGAAAGAAGAGGGGATTGTGTCAGACATGAATGATTATAATGACAGCGCCGCGCGCCCTGCGCCGGCCCGGTTCTGCTCCTTCTGCGGTACGGAACTGGATCCCGGCGCAAGATTTTGTAAGGGCTGCGGAAAGCAGGCGGCAAGCCGTATCGCAGAGGAAGGCGCGGGGCCAAAACCATCCGCAGACACATTTCACAGCCGTCCGGCAGGGCGAAGAACCATCTATGAGGGCTATATCCATAAATGCCCCGGCTGCGGCGAGGTTCTGGAGGCATTTGCCATAAACTGCCCTGCGTGCGGGTATGAGATCCGCGGCGCAAAGGCTTCGGATTCCGTAAGGGAGCTCGCCGCCAGGCTTGAGGAGATCGAAGCCCGCGACATGCCTGCGCTGGAAGAGAAAAAATCTGTAATGAAATGGATTTTCGGCAAGGATTTCAGGGAAAAAGACGAGGCCGCGGAAGCCAGGCGGCGGTTTGACGCGCAAAAAGAACAGGAAAAAGCGAACCTGATCACCCACTACTCTCTTCCAAATACAAAAGAAGACATGCTCGAATGTATGATTCTGGCCGCATCCAGAATCAATCCCGCCCGCGGAATAGACGACGCAGTATCCGGAGCCTGGATTTCAAAGCTGGAGCAGGTTTACCAAAAAGCGGCGCTCTCCATGAAAAACGATGCGGATTTTGCCCGCATACAGGAAATCTATGAGAGAACCCGGCAGGAAATCAGGGCAGAAAAAATCCGTATGACACTAAAAAAGGCGCTGTCCTTTTGCGCCTTCCTTATACCCTTTCTTTTGCTGCTTTTGATGGCAGGCATGGAGTGGAACCCGGCCGCCACGCTGGCGATCGCCGCCGTCATATCAGCTCTGGCGGCGATCACGGCAATTTTATACATAGACGTCAAAAAATAGCAGCACGTCAATCATACAGGAGGAACATGATGGGATTATTCACCAAACAGCGGTCCGGCGGCTTCATGGATGAGATTCGCTGCGACGAGCCCTCGTATCTGATTTGGAAATGGCGTCCGGCAGGCTCCGATCCGGGCGTCAATAACCGGGAAAATGCCATTCGCTGGGGCTCTTCCCTGCGCGTAAAGGAAGGGGAGGCCGCGGTATTTGTCTATAAAAGGCGGGACGGCGTCACACAGGATTTTATCGAAGGGCCCTATGACCAGATCATAAAAACCGAAAACTTGCCTGTCCTGGCCTCAATTGTGGGACTTGCATATGCCGGAGGCACGCCGTTCCAGGCGGAAGTCTACTTTATCAACCTTGCCCAAATCATTCAGGTTAAGTTCGGCATCCCGTTTTTTGACGTCTATGACCCACGGTTCCCGGACTTCGGCGTCCCGGCCGCGGTCAGGGGCACATTGAGCTTCCGGATCAGCGATTACAGGGAATTCATCCGGCTGCACCGCCTGAACACCTTTCGCCTTGATGATTTCCAGGCGCAGATCCGGGATGCGGCGGCGCGCTATATCAAAGCAATTGTCACAAATGCTCCGGCAAAGCACAACATTCCGGTGATTCAGCTTGAAAGCAGGCTGTCTTTCATAAATGACCAGGCGGAATCCGCTATCCGCGCGCGGCTGAGGGAGAGCTTTGGCGTAACAGTGACCGGCGTCGATATCGGGGCTATTGAAATTGACAAGTCCGGCGACGGCTACAGGCAGCTTATGGAAGTGACAAAAGAAGTCGCCGCCCTCAGGATACAGGCGGAAACAACGGATTATACGGAATGTCTCCGTATCCGGCGCGAAGAAAGCCAGTACGCGCAGCACAAGCAGACACAGTCCGCGAATATGGGCGCTTTTCAGGTGGAAAAACAGGCGGAGGTCGGCATTGCCGGCGCTTCCGCCCTCGGACAGATGGGAAGAGGCGCTCCCGCCGGAGCGGATCCGGCCGGCAGCAGCGCTGTCTTCAATCCGGCCGCTATGATAGCCGGTATGGCAGTCGGCGGAGCTGTCGGGCAGAATATCGCCGGCACAATGAACCGTATCATGGCTGAAACGAATCAGGCGCAGCCCGCGGCGCTCTCCTCCCCTCCTCCTGTCCCGCCTCCCCCCATCCCGGTTCCCGCCTATCATGTCGCCGTGAACGGAACGGCTGCCGGCCCGTTTGACATCAATACCTTAACGCAGATGGCGGGAGCCGGCGGCCTGTTCATGTCCAGCCTGGTGTGGAGGCCCGGAATGCCCGCATGGAGCCGCGCTGATGCAGTAGATGAACTGAAAGATGTATTTCAAAGCACCATGCCGCCCGTTCCATCTGAGAAATAAACGTTGCATTTTACGTTTCATCTGAACGAAAAACTGTAAAGAATCGCTCTGTAAACCCAATTATCGTAATAATCCGGGTTATCTGATCTGTTACGAATTGTTATATAAATAATTGTTATGCAAAAACAAAAAAGGGGGATACATCCATGAAATGTCCGGCATGCGGCGCGAAGCTGCCCGATGATGCGAAATTTTGCTCTTATTGCGGCGCAGAGATCGACGCGGCGGCAGCGCCTTTCAGCGATGTCCGATCCGGGCCTGCCATGTACCAACCTAAGCTCAGCGCCTACGAAAAAATCCTGGCAGTCTCCGTCCTGCTGTTCACGCTTTTATGCCTGATTGCATTTCTCGCGGGAAAACCGGGCGCGGGGATCCTTGCGCTGATGCAAATTGCAATGGCAGCCATTTCCTTTTTCATAAAAAAAGAGGTTATCAGGGGAGCAAAAGCCTGGCTTTCCATACCGCTCCTTGCCGCTTCCTTTTTTCTGCTCGCGCCTTATGCCGTCCTGCTCACTTCGGCGAAGACCGAGCGGCTTGACTGGAATGAGATCGTCCTGGGAAACCGGCTGCCCGCCCCTGAAATAAATCGCGGCCAAATCCTCTCCAATTCGGCGGATACTATGCTTGTACATCTCTATCATATATCCCCCGCGCAATACGCCGCTTACCTTGACGCCTGCGAGGAGACAGGATTTTCGGTGGAAGCCGAAAAGACCGGCGACTCCTTTGATGCATTCAATCCGGAGGGCTACAAGCTTTCCCTGCGCTATTTTGAAGACAAAAGCGAGCTGCATATTTTATTTGACGCCCCTGAGACGTTTGACGCCATGCAATGGCCTGATACCGGGCTGGCGCGGCTCATCCCGGCTCCGGATTCCTCCACAGGAAAGATAGAAATCAATACCGATTCGGGCTTTAAGGCATATGTAAGCGGCATATCTCAGGAAAAGTATAGAGCGTACGTTTTAGCGTGCGCCGAGGCAGGATTCAATGCCGGGACGGCTGAATCAGACAGGCAGTATTTTGCCAAAAACGCAGACGGCTATCAGCTCACGGTTGATTATCAGGGAAACGAAGTGATCGGCATCTCCATAGCCGAGCCGGAATACACCATTGAGCTTCAAGTTGACTGCGCCGCCAACCTGCTTTTTAACAAGTATGATGTTACGATCTGTGTTGACGGCGCCGAGCAGGGAACGATCCGGCATGGCGCAACGGAATACTACACCCTGATCCTGGCCAAAGGCCCTCACACAATCCAGTTTGCCAGCGCAGAGGACGATGAGGTCAAAGGCCAGAGCCGGATTGACGCGGCCAGGGACGGCGTTGTCTGTCTGAGACTTTCCTGCGCAGGCTCCCGGATCAACGTTGACACGATCTCCGATTCGGCCGGGGCCGCTGAACCGGAACATTCCGAAGACGCAGAGACGCCGGAACCGGAGGGCAGCACGCCATCGGCCGGGGATGCAGGGGAACCGGAGGGCAATATTTCCGGCGCTTCTTCCGAAGACGCCTCCTCCGGGCCCGTTTATTATTCCACCAACGGCCAGGAAACGGCTAAAAACGGAAATTCCGGGGTATTTTCCTATATCGGCCGGCGCGGGACGTATGACCTCTATTATATTATTGATTTTGACGGCGGCTATGTTTATTATTTCAGCGAAGGCATGGGAGACACCACGTGTGATCGGGTAAAGATTGTCTCCGGGGATTTGAATCACGAGCTGGCGATTACCTGGCACGACGGAGATTCTGTCTGGTCGTACAAGCTGTATTTTAAACAGAAAAATCAGCCGGGCACGCTCATTTTACAGGACAACGACGGATTTAAATCGGAATACGAGGCAACGGAGCTGAGCGAGGCGCTGTCTCTCAGAGACAGTAAAAGGATTGTTGATTATTAATGAGCAAAATGTCTGTAAGACGTTTGCCTGTATGGAAGTATGAAAGGAAAAATTCACAAATGAAAACATTTAAGGAAGGAGCAGGATAAATAACTGAAACTTCGCAGTTCCGTAAGTTATAAAATTAAGCAGATTCGTAAAAGCAGCCCAATTCAGGAGGGAGATGGAAAAATGAAAACCATAAAAAAAGTAACCGGTTTCTTGATTGTAATTATGATGATTTCATCACTGGCCGCGTGTAACGAAACCACAGAAGCCAAAGAAAACAGGGAAACCAAGGAAACTAAAGAAACCAAAGAAAATGCGGAGGTAATTAATTATACAGACGCAGAATCTTTTGAAGCCGCGCTGAACAACGGTGAAAATCTGGAAGGAACGATTGTTCAATTCGTTGCCGGGGAGCTGAAGCCAGATTCAGCTTTCGGATATAATATCTGGGCAGGGGAACACCTTAATTTTATATCATCCGGAAACCCTGATGTAAAACAGGGGGATACAGTTGTTGTGAAAGCAACCGCCATAGAAAACCGTTTAGGCTCATGGATTATTAACTATGAGAAGGTAAATCATGCGGTAATTGATGATTCAACCTCATCTTCAAATGGTATTTTATCGTTTAATGCAGATAATCCGCGCACTTCAGAGCAGCCATTGGAATTAGTTGATTATGGATGGTTTATTAATCCGCCGTCCGGAGATACTGCCTATGTTGAATTTTGCGGAATCATCTATAACCCAAATGAAACGCTTGCCGCACAATTTCCTAAAGTGATTGTTACTGTAAAAAATGGAGATGGCAGTATCGCAGCGGCAGAGGAACAGACTGGAAGCATTGTTATGCCAAACGATACTGTTACACTCTGCGGTATGTTCTCCGTGCAGGCTTCCGATTTGACAGATGATACACAAATCATATTTGATGTGGATTGGAGTGATTTGGGAAGTGGGACGTTCATTTACAGCGCGGCAAAAACGACAGATTTTGCGATAACGAATGTATCGGAAAGAAGCGGCAGCGACGAAAATTTTATAACGGGAGAAATTACGAATAATTACACACAGGAGATTGACCAGGTAAACCTGTCCATTGTACTTAGAAAAGACAATAAAATTGTTTATATGGAAAATACTTTTTTAGAGCATTTAGAGGTTGGTAAGGCAAAGGCCTTTGAATTCCAACGATATGGTGAATATCCGGAGCACGATACCGTTGATGTCTCTGCGATGGTTTGGTAAAGGTATAAATGTTTGAGGAATATTGTGATTTGCATAAAAAGAGCGTTTATTTAACTGCTCAAACTTCACACTTGAAAAAGCGCCCTAGAGCGTGTTTGAAAATTGCTTTCTGGTAGCTGTGCGTGCCACTTTGTGGGAGATTTGTGCCAAATGAACGCGGCGTAGTGGGCTACGTTAAGTGAATTTGGCACAAATATACCGCAAAGTGGGGCGTGCAGATGACACCGATATCAAGCAATGTATTCACTGAAATTTTAGCAACGCTGTACTGGCGCCCTGGAATTTCAAATGGTATAACGACTGCCAACAGGCAAAGAAACCATTCAGGCGCGTCAAAAACAGATTGTCAATTATGCCACAATAATCTATAATAAAAGAAAAAATATACAAAGGAGAACAAACCATGGAAAAACTGCGGAAAATACTGCTCATCGCGGGAATTTTAACAGGTCTTTTATCCGCGTCAGCCTTTGCCGGGGAATGGCGGCAAACAACAGAGGGCTACCGCTACGCGCAGGATGACGGCAGCTTCCTGACAGACACATGGGAATGGATCGATGGAAATCAGGACGGAATCGCCGAATGCTATTACTTCGACGGCAGCGGGTACTGCCTCACTGACTGCGACACGCCCGACGGGTATACGGTAGACATAAACGGGGCCTGGACCGTAGACAGCGTTGTGCAGACAAAGCTCCTGCAGGATGTTCCGGCGGCGGCCGCGCAGAGCCAGGACCAAAGCGCAGAAAACGCCGCCCCTAAACATACAGCCTCTTCCGGCTCCGGCGCGTCCGCATCCTCCGGCAAAGACAGCCGTTCCTCCTCAAGCGATATGGTATGGCTCTCCGCAACCGGCGAAAAGTATCACCGCATACCGGACTGCGGCAGGATGAATCCCGGCAACGCGCGCTCCGTCACACGTGAGTACGCCATATCCGCCGGGTATGACGCCTGCAAAAAATGCAGGCCATAAACAAATGCTTACCAGAAGCGCCGCATTCGCCAAACGGCATGCGGCGGCCTAAAAGCCTGACAGGGACAACATCCCCCGCCATACCGGAAAGGGCTGCCGCGCGAATCATCCTGCGCGGCAGCCCTTTTCCTTAATATCTACTCTCGAAATCAGGCGCGGCGAGATTCCGGGAGTACATTTATTTTAATTAATCACGCCGTTTGCATCGGCCCATTTCCCATTGGGAACCGTACGGTTCATCCAGAGAGCGCCTGTGTTCAGATCAAAGAAATACCATTTTCCATCGATATTCTGATAGCCGGTCTTCCTCGCGCCCCTCGTGCCGTCCGAGATGGGATTTAAGTAGTAATACGTCCCGCCAAGGTTCAGCCACCCGGTCTTCATCGCGCCCTTTGTGCCGTCCGAAACCGGATTTAAGTAGAACCAGTTATTGTCCACGAAAATCCAGTCTGTCAGCATATAGGCGTCGCCGCCCAGATAGAACCAGTTGTCATCCACAAAGATCCACGCATTGCGCACCAGATTGCCGTCTCCAAGGCGGTAGGTCCAGCCGTTCTGATCCTGCGCCCAGCCGGAAGCAGGGCTCCCGGAATTTGAGGGGCTGCCCGATCCTGACGGGCTGCCGGAACCTGTTGACGTACTGTCAGACGGCGGCGTTCCGGTATAGACGTCGCTCTCACTGATGTAATAATCATCCGATTCGCCGCTCCAGCTTCCCTTTTCTCCGTCCGAATTGCTGAGCCCGCGTACCTTAAAGGTATAATTGCCGGAACGGGTCATGTAGGGATAAAAATTATAGCGGTTTGATGTGGTCGTCACAGTCGCCACATTATTACTCCCGCGGTAAAGCTTGACTTCATACTTATCTGCATCGTCAATATCGCTCCAGGCAGCGTACCGGCCGTCCCACCAGTAATCGTCCACCTCCTCAAGCTCCCCGCCCACGGCGCGCAGCTTGATATCTACGCGGAGCGTCTCGCCGTTGTCCAGTACCTTCTTGGACTTCACGGAGCTGTGGAAACGCGATACCGTCACTTTGGTGGATGAGGTAAACCGATCCTTCTCAAAATCCTTTACCCGCAGCTCCACGCGGATCACCGGAACCTCGCCGCGCTCCCATTCGTCATCGTTGGTATCATAATATTCCGCCTCTTCCGATATCTCGTATTTGGCGGAAGCCGGTATCTTTACTTCCACAGAACCGACGCTGTCCCCCGCCTCCGGCTCTTCCCCGCAGTCAACCTCCAGCTTTACGCTTGGGATTGTATCCTTGCTGGCCGCATAGGCCGGCATGCACATAGAAAGCGCCGCAGCAGCAGAAAGTACCGCCGCAAGGGTGTGCTGCTTTATGCTGTGCCTCATCATTCCTCCTCCTTTCTCGTTATTGGTTTTAATATACATATTCTGCTCCTGCAGACGGTTCTGCCATACGCCCGGACCATCTGCCGCCAGATGCTGGCCTCCCGCGGTATCTGCCGCTGCAGACCGCAAGCGCCTGCGTACGGAGCCGGGCGCGCGAGCCCATATTCGTCCGCCTTGCGCCCACAGGCTGAATTTATACAGTAAACTCGCCTGATTTCTTCCAATAATGTATATTATTTTATTATTATAACAGATACTTCCCGCGTAAGTCTAACATTTTACTTAAGTTTTTTTGTCAGATTTTTACTTTCTGTAACAGTTCAGAGATCAATGGAATGATGTCGGGGTCAAAAGGTCTTTTGATCCCTTTGATACCGGATTGCGCGCAGGCCAGTATAAGCGTAACAGTTCAGACAACCTGAACTGTTACGGCATCTGCCCATGAAAATCGCTTCGCGATGGGGCGGATGCCTGCTTTCGCCGCGTTTTCGTACGGTCAGCGCAGCAGGTGCGCTGACCTATCTGAACTGTTACGTATAAGCTCTTCAATAAGCTCTTCAAAATAGAAAACCGTCTTGAGAAATCCCCCTTTTTCTGCTATACTGGATTCCATACAGGATATGTTCTGTACGTAAAACATAACAGATGAGGTATGCCATGCAGATTTCAAGCAGATTTACCATTGCCGTTCATGTGCTCATATGTATCGAGACATTTAAAAATGATTACAAAGTGACAAGCGATTTTCTCGCGTCAAGCGTAAATGTAAATCCCGTGATCATAAGGCGTCTGCTGCAGCAGTTAAAAAAAGCCGGGATCGTAAGCGTCACACGGGGCAGCGGGGGAACGGATATCGAAAAGCCGCTAGATAAGATTACATTGTTTGACATCTATGACGCCGTAGAGTGCGTGGAGGACAGCGGGCTCTTTCATTTCCATGAAAATCCAAGCCAGCTCTGCCCTGTGGGAAAAAACATCCACTCCATTTTGGACAGCCGGCTTGAACAGATCCAAAGAGCCATGGAACAGGAGATGAAATCCGTAACAATACAGAATGTCATGGACGACGCCCAAAAATTAATAGCATCAAAATAACCATTTCGGATACCTGAACGGCTGCAGCAGCTCAGACAACCTGGGCTGTTACCGAATGGTTATTTTTTTGAGAAAATCCGATATAACCATTGACATTACAACCAATCAATGGTATAATTTCTGTTGTATCAACAATTATTACATTCAAAAAACGGAGGTACTGCTATGAAAAATTTCAGCAAAGTCAGCGTGGCATCCGAGGCAAGAACCGAGCTTCATGATCAGCTCGGCCTGACCGGCGCAGAGGTAAGTATCAATCATCTTCCGGCAGGCGCAGGCGTGCCTTTTGTCCACTCCCATAAAAAAAATGAGGAGATCTACGCGATCCTCTCCGGAAAAGGCAAAGCTGTGATTGACGGGGAAACGGCAGAACTCGCCGCCGGCGACTGGATCCGCATTTCCCCTGCGGCAAAGCGTCAGTTTTTCGCAGCCGAAGAGGCGGATATTCATTTTCTGTGCATCCAGGTCAGGGAACATTCTCTGGAAAGCTATACAAAGGACGACGCCGTTGTATAGTATGACAAAAACCGCGCGGCAGGCCGGGAGAAACTGCCTCCCTGCCCACGCCGCGCGTGAACGCTGCCGCTGCAACTGTGTGAAGTAACACATTCCTGTAAAGTCCGGGCATCTGCAGGCCAGGGCGCGTTTAAAACATGCCCTAAATCCCTTCTTTCCCGTCTCCGGCCAGAGCCTCTGCCGCCGCCATCCCGGCCGCGTCCGTGAAATTCCCGTTCTCCGGAAAACCTGAAACATGAAGATTCCGGTTCACCTTTGCGTCATATGTATCGCCGCGCATAATCTCCGCCAGATCCACGCCTGTGGTCTCCTTCATGGATTCAAACAGCTTTGCCATCACCACCGGGACGCTGCCCGCCACGGACGCCACGCCGTCCGATCCGTCGGAACCTCCGCCGCCGATGATCCTGATGCTCTCGATTCTCGTAAGCGGCTCCGCAATCTTTCCGGCCACTTCGGGCAGAACCCGGATCATCATCTCCGCCATGGCGACTTTATTGTATTTCTGGTACGCCTCCGCTTTCTTTTCCATGGCCTCCGCCTCAGCAAGGCCCTTTGCCTGGATGGCCGCCGCTTCGGCCTCGCCTCTGGCTTTGATACCTTCCGCCTCCTGGACCATCGCGTACTTCTCAGCCTCGGCCCTGGCCTTCTTGGCCTCCGCCTCTTTCTCCTGCTCGTATTTCCTCGCCTCGGCCTCTCTCTGGCGTTTGGCCAGCTCAGCCTCGGCCTTCTGCTCCGTCGCATAGCGCTCGGCGTCCGCCCGCTTGTTGATCTCCGCCTCCAGCGCCTGCTGCTGGATCGCAACCTGCTGCTTGCGAAGCTCGGCTTCCCTCTCCGCCTTGGCGATCTGGGCGTTTACGGTGGCTGTCTGGATGGTCTTTTCCTGCTCCTGCTTCTGGATCTCGTACGCCGCGTCCGCCTCGGCCTTCTTCGCATCCGACATCTTCTGCAGCTCAGCCCGGCGGATCGCCAGCTCATTATTCTTCTGGGCAATCTCTGTCTCCGCCCCGACGCGCGCGTCGTTTGCTGCCATATCGGCCTCCGCCCTGGCGATCGCCACATCGCGCTCAGCCTGCGCCTTGGCGATGGACGCGTCCTTCTGGATCTTGGACATGTTGTCCTGTCCGAGAGCCACGATCAGGCCCTTTTCATCCTCAATCTTCTGGATATTACAGGAAATAATCGAGATGCCCAGCGCGTTCATATCCTGCTGCGCCTTATTCTGCACCTCGTCGCCGAATTTCTTGCGGTCCGTACACAGCTCCTTGAGCTCCACGGTACCGATAATCTCCCTCATATTACCCTGCAGGGAATCGGTCAGGGCCAGCGCAATCTGATCCTCCTTCATATTCAGGAAGTTTTTCATGGCAAGCTGAATCCCCTCTCGGTCTGTGTTCACCCGCACCTTCGCGATCGCGTCGATGTCCACGCCGATAAAATCCTTGGTGGGAATATATCCGTTTGTCTTGATATCAATGCTGATCTGCTTTACAATCAGGTTATCCTTCCGCTCCAGATACGGGATCTTGATCCCCGCCCGCCCCAAAAGCACCCGCGGCTCCCGTTTCAGGCCCGAAATAATAAACGCAACATCCGGCGGGGCTTTGACATACCCGCTGGCAATAATGATGATAAGCACAGTTACAAGGATAATCACCGGTAAGAATGGCAAAATACCCCCGAAAACAAAGAAATCAAACATTTTTTCTCCCTTCTCCTTTGTTGATGCGTCTGATATCCAATTATTGGGTAATTTCTCAGACAGTTTTGTTTGCTTTTTTTAGTATACTATTAAATATAGGGGATTTCAAGAGGGATATTTAAAAATTTCGTATGTTTGTGCGCAGCCTTGCGTATGTGTCATGAATGTAAGAAAGACTGTGAAAAGGCCGCCAGAGGCTGGTTCTGTATCCAAAAGAAACCCCGCTCCCGCCCTGAGAAAAGCGCAGCGGACAGCCGGTACAGCTCTGCGTATACAGCGGTCTGTACGGCTCGAAAAGATCTCGCTAAGCGCCGTCAGTTTTCTACGGGTTTCTTATGGATACAGAACCAGCCTCTGGCTAGTACAGCATGCTAAACATAATGCAGCCCGATCGGGTTTCCTTTTACCTTGATAATTTATACATAGCATACTGATTTAATGACACGCCCTCTCTTTCTGCTTCTACCACTAATCTTCTATGCAATGACTTTGGAACCCTGATTACAAATTTTCCACTAAAATTTTCTTCTTTAACTGGTTCTGGTATCTCCATTTCATTTTCCAGCAATACTTCAATATGCCCTTCCATAGCCTCTGTAAGATTTGCATTTAATTCTTCCAGTGTATCTCCTGTACTCTGGCAACCATCCAGTTCCAAAATTCTGCCATAAAAATAGTGACCGCTTTCATCATTGATCTCCTGTATGATTTTATTGTATGGTAAATTCATATAATATTCCAATTTATTCATAGTGTTTTCCTCGATAATCTATTTTAATTAATGCCTATAATTTTCCTCTCTCCTTATTTTGTATTTAATTTTAGCTTTCTCTAATATAATATTAAATAATTCTAAAATTTATTCATCTACCCTATTCAGAATATCAAGAATATATACTTTTTTCAGAGGATTATCTACTTTTATGGTTATCAATTCTCCTGTTTTCCTGTTTCTAAAATGGGCATGTGAACCTTTTTGCCGGGCGCACTCAAATCCATAATGTTCTAACACTCTTTTTGCTTCTTCGTACCTGATTCCGTTAGGCTGCCTTTGCATTTTTTCCAATATTTTCTTAACATTCATTATAACTCACCTGATTTCTACATTGGTTTATAATCACTGCATCCCCTCCTTTTCTATATATAGTATCATATATAGTATCATTTTTCCAGATGTTTTTTAATATCTTGATATTGCTCCATCCGGCCAGTAATCGTGCTGGCAGCACCGCCGGATTCCCACAAAAAATCTGAAAACAGAAACGGCATAACCCGCAAAGCTACGCCGTTTCCCTGAAATGATTTTAAACCGATAAACCCTTACGCCGGGCGGATACGCCGATCTGCCGCATCCTCATTACTCCTTTATCCTGTCCAGTTCCGTAAGACTTACACCGGATGTCGTCAATATAACCTTTAAATCAATATACCGCTTTCTGATACTTTTATACAATTCCGTGTCCTTATCCGCAAGCAGCATCCAGTCCTGGATTCTTGAAAATTCCTCGATGGATATCTTTATCATTTCTTTTTCTGTCATCGCATCACCTTTTTCTAAAAGTCCCGCCGTTACTGAAAATAATGCACGCCCGACGCAAACAGCTTCATATCCTGCTCGCCGTATACATTCACTGCCACGCCGTCCCGGCACTCGCGGCCGCGCTCATTATGCCCCATCTTTCCAAGTATCCGTCCGTCCGGGCTGGTGATTCCCTCAATGGCCATATAGGAGCCGTTCGGGTTCCACTCCTCGTCCATGGACGGCTTCCCGTTTGGATCCACGTACTGGAGGGCGATCTGCCCGTTTTCGGACAGCTTCCTAAGCCACTCGTCGTTTGCCACAAAACGGCCCTCGCCGTGGGAGATCAGATTGGCGTACACGCCGCCTGTCTCTGCCTCGCGAAGCCATGGCGAGAGGTTGGAAACCACCTTTAAATACGCCATCCTGGAGATATGGCGGCCGATGCGGTTCGTGGTCAGGGTCGGGGAATCCGCAGTCTGCGCCGCGACTTCCCCGCCCGGCAGAAGGCCCAGCTTGACGAGGGTCTGGAAGCCGTTGCAGATGCCTAAGATCAGGCCGTCCCGCTCGTTAAGCAGCCGGTTTATCTCCTCTGTCAGAGCCGCGTTCCGGAACACGGTGGCAAAGAATTTCGCCGATCCGTCCGGCTCGTCCCCCGCGGAAAATCCGCCCGGGAACATGATGATCTGGGAACGGCTTATGTCATCCTTATACCTCTCTACCGACTCCCGGATATCGGCCGCGCTCTGGTTGCAAAACACGCGCACGATCGTTTCCGCCCCGGCGCCCTCAAAGGCCCTGGCGCTGTCCATCTCGCAGTTCGTTCCCGGCATAACCGGGATAAACACCCTCGGTTTTGCCACCTTATGCCGGCAGATGTAAACCGAATCCGTCCGGTATGCGTTCTCCGAAACATCGGCGGCCGGCGCGCCGGAACGCGTGGGGAACACCTTCTCCAGCGTGCCGGTCCACGCCTTTAACGCTTCGTCCAGGGTAATCTGCGCCCCCGCGTACTCGAAGCGGCCTGTGTCTGTCACCTCGCCGATCACCGTATAGGAAATGGAGAGCTCTCCCACCTTCCCGTCCGGGACCTCGCACACGATGTTGCCCCAGCCCGGCGCAAAGAAGTCCCTGGGATCGAGGTTGTGCTCGATCTTAAGCCCTAAGTGGTTTCCAAAGGCCATCTTGCTCACCGCTTCCGCCAGGCCGTTTGCGCCGACCGCGTACGCGGAAATGATTTTTCCGTCCTCCATGTCTTTATAGAGCCTGCCGTATCCGTCCATGACCTGCTCATAAACCGGGAGATCGTACGCGTCGCGCTCGATCCGGAATACCACAATCTTACTGCCCGGCTTCTTAAACTCCGGCGTCACCACATGGCGGCCGTCGGAAATATCCACTGCAAAAGACACCAGCGTCGGCGGCACATTGATCTCGCCGTGCTCCTCGTCAAAGAAGCTCCCGGACATGCTGTCCTTTCCGCCGATGGACGGAAGGCCAAAGGCCATCTGCGCGCTGTACGCGCCGAGAAGCGATGCAAACGGCACGCCCCACCGCTCCCGTTCGCCGGTCATGCGCTTAAAATATTCCTGGAAGGTGAAGCGGATGCGCTTATAATCCCCGCCGTTTGCCACAATCTTGGCAATGGAATCAAGCACGGCATACACGGCCCCGTGGTACGGGCTCCAGCTCGACAGATATGGGTCATATCCATAGCTCATCATGGTCACCGTATCGCAGGATCCGGAGATCAGCGGCAGCCTGGAGAGCATGGCCTGCGTCTCCGTCATCTGGTAAACTCCGCCGTAAGGCATGAGCACATTCGACGCGCCGATCGTGCTGTCAAACAGCTCGGTTAAGCCCTTCTGGGAGCACACATTCAGAGAGGAAAGGACAGAGAGCCATTTCTCCCTCACATCGCCCGGATCACGGCGCTCAAATACATTGCCCTCCCGTTTCGGGACCTCGACCGTAACCGAAGCCTCCTGATGCGCGCCGTTCGTATCCAGGAACGCGCGGCTTATGTCTACAATCGTCTTCCCGCGCCAGTTAAGCACCAGCCTCGGCTCCTTCGTGACCACCGCTACGGGAACCGCCTCCAAGTTCTCCTCCGCGGCCAGGGCCAGCATCCTGTCCACATCCTTTGGATCCACGACCAGGGCCATCCTCTCCTGGGACTCGGAAATGGCGATCTCCGTGCCGTCAAGGCCCGCATATTTCTTCGGAACCTTGTCAAGGTCAATGATAAGCCCCGCCGCCAGCTCGCCGATCGCGACCGACACGCCGCCAGCGCCAAAGTCATTGCATTTCTTGATCAGGCGGCTGGCCTCCTCGCGTGAAAACAGGCGCTGGAGCTTGCGCTCCGTGGGGGCGTTCCCTTTTTGCACCTCCGCGCCGCAGACCTCAATGGACGCCTCGGTGTGGACCTTGGAGGATCCGGTCGCGCCGCCGATGCCGTCGCGGCCCGTGCGCCCGCCCATAAGGAGGATCACATCGCCCGGATCCGAGGTTTCGCGGATGACATTCCGCCTGGGAGCGGCGGCCATCACCGCGCCGATCTCCATCCGCTTCGCCACATATCCCGGGTGGTAAATCTCCTTTACATAGCCTGTGGCCAGGCCGATCTGGTTCCCGTAGGAGCTGTAGCCGCGGGCCGCGTCGGTCACAATGCGCTTTTGCGGAAGCTTGCCGCTCAGCGTCTCGGCCACAGGCCGCGTCGGATCCGCCGCGCCGGTCACGCGCATCGCCTGGTACACATACGTGCGCCCCGAAAGCGGATCGCGGATCGCCCCGCCCAGGCAGGTCGCCGCGCCGCCGAAGGGCTCAATCTCCGTGGGATGGTTGTGCGTCTCATTTTTAAAATTCACCAGCCACTCCTCGCGCGCGCCGTCGATCTCCACCGGAACCACGATGCTGCAGGCGTTGATCTCCTCCGATTCCTCCAGATCCTCAAGCTTCCCGTCCTTTCTAAGCTTTTTCATCGCCGCCAGGGCCAGATCCATGAGGCAGATGTATTTGTCGTCCCTTCCTTTATAGAGCTCCTCCCTGCCGCTTAAATAGAGGCGGTACGCATCCTCGATCGGCGCGTTGTAATCGCCCTCTGTAAAGGCCACATCCTTCAGTTCCGTCAAAAACGTCGTGTGACGGCAGTGATCCGACCAGTAGGTGTCAAGAACCCGGATCTCGGTCACTGTGGGATCGCGCTGCTCCTCTGTCGTAAAATAATTGCGGATATGTTTAAAGTCCTCAAAGGTCATCGCCAGGTTTAAGGAAGCGTAAAGCGCTAAAAACGCCTCCTCATCGAGCGCGCGAAAGCCCTCAAACACCTTCACGTCCTCCGGCTGCTCAAAGGTCACGGCCAGCGTCTCCGGCTTGGGATTATTATTCTCCCTGGAATCCACGGGATTGATGCACAGCGCCTTGATCGCCTGGATCTGCGCCGGCGATGCCTGGCCGGATATCACATACGTCGTCGCGGAACGGATCACCGGCTCCTCGTCCCCGCTTAAAAGCTTCACGCACTGCTGCGCCGAATCAGCCCTCTGATCAAACTGCCCCGGCAGGTATTCCACAGTAAACACCGTATCGCTTCCCCTGCACGGGAAATCCTCCTCGTACACAAAGTCAACCGGCGGCTCGGAAAAAATCGTGGCCAGCGACTTCTGGTACGCCTCCTCCGAGACATCCTCAATATCATACCGGATCAGCACCCGCACGCCGGTAATCGTGTCAATTCCCAGATAACTTTCGATTTCCTCCAAAAGCTCCTTTGCCCTGACGGCAAATTCCGGCTTTTTCTCAACGAAAATACGTCTTACGCTCATTTTAGCTACCTCCTGCTTTTTTCCTTTGCTGTTGTCCTCCCCTATCAGCAGTAGCGGCCTCTTTTCCCGCCCGCCAGCCCGTCCAGATGGCTGCAGTCATTCAGCGTTAAAAGCTCGCCCACGCCTGTCCCGGCGTCATAGTCAATCACGGAAATGCTCGCGTTTTTTGTGATAAGCTCCGGCTTGTCCTCCTGCCTGCGCAGAAGATATCCCATGACAAAGACCAGAATCCGGCCGTGGGCCACGACAATCACGCTTTCCCGGCCTCCGCCTCCGCTGCGGCCTCTGCTGTCCCTGCCGCCCTCGCCTCCGCTGCGGCCGCTGCTGTCCTTACCGCCCCCGCCCGCTTCCGACGCGATCCGCTCCACAATCCGCCGGCAGCGGCGTCTGCATTCCTCCGGGCTCTCGCCTCCGTCCGGGGTCACAAGGGCGGGAGTTTTCTCCCACTGGGCGGCGGTCTGCGGGAAATCGCGGGCGATCTCCTCCCAGGTCATGCCCTCCCAGAGCCCGAAATCCGCCTCCCGCAAATCACCGGACGCAATCACCGGGATCCCCGTTTCCTCTGCGATCTCCTCTGCCGTCTGCCCGGCCCGTTTCAGGGTGCTCGTGTAGACGCATGAAGCCCCGCAGTCCGACAGGGCTCCGGCCAGAAGACGCGCCTGGAGAAGGCCCGTCTCATTTAATGCAATATCCGTCTTACCCTGTACCTTTCCTTCTATATTCCACTCTGTCTGCCCGTGGCGGACCAAATAAAATCTCATACGCCCTCTCAGCCCACGCGAAACGCGTCCAGCGTCAGCTTCATGATATCCTTAATCTCCTCTTCCGTCATCCGCATCCGCCCGGCAAGCTCGCTTACCGTGGCTTCCCGGCCCAGCTCTTCGGCCATACCCGCGGAAATATCCTTTAGCACATTGACTCTGGCCGCCAGCTCTTCGCCCACGCGGTCCTCGCTCCGCTGAAGCTTAAGCGCGTCCTCAATCACGCGCCGGATCCGCTCCTCGGCAAACGCGGAAAAATCGCCGCCCTGATATTCCCGCACGGCGAGAAGAAGCCCCATATTCGCCTCCTGCACCAGATCATCCACAGGGAGCCCGCGCCCCTTATAATCCTCTGCCAGGAGGGCCGCCATCTCAAGCCTTCCTTCCACCAGGCGCTCCGACGCGCCCTCTTCCCCCGCCAGAAGCGCCTTTAAAAGCTCCCCTTCCTCTTCCGGCGTGCAGCGCGATATGCGGCCCAGCTCGCTCCTGTAAAGGTTGTACAGCGTTCCCGGCCCGCCTCCGCGCGAACCGGAACCCGCGCGGCGGGCCCTTTCCGTATGATCCTGCGGCATCGTTTTTCTCCTCCTTCTTCTCCGGATGGTTTCTCCGGATCCGTTGTGTTGTGTTATCGCAGCCGCCCAGGCAGACCGGATGGCTGCGTGTTTTCTCAATCATACCATAAACAACGGCGGCTGTGAATAGAAAATTATACGGTAAGGCCGATTGTTGTATGGGGGCGTGTAAACCGATGTTATTTGCATTAACGACATGGGGTTTTGTTGGATTCAGAACCTGACAATGGCGGCCCTCTCATGATAAACAATGGCCCGCAATACTTCGCTTAAGTAAATAATAGCACATATGAATACGAACCCGTGAGAAAGACTTTAAGCATCCCTATGTGGCTCAGCACGCTTTGTGAAGAAAAAAGCGTCAGCTTTTCAAAAGTATTGCAGGATGCCCTGCTGGCAGGCGCAAGATAAAAAACACTAAAAAGGATCAACCAGCTCATCCAGGATATTGAACGGAACGGCTGTATGAAAGGAATTGGGTAACCTGAACCTCTCTTTGGAGACCTGCACGGCGAATACAGCCGCCGTATCAACGAAAAAGACCGCCTCGTCTGCCACATGGAAAACGGGCGGCTCTATATCGCCCACTGCAGAGGCCACTATGGAGACAAATAGCCCAACCCAATCTCCTCCGGTATCCGGGACGGGGATTTATCCTTCCACAAAATCCCCATCCCAAAACCTCAAAAGCTCCTCCCCCACCGTCTTAAGCGTCACCCGCCTCACATCGCTCCATTCCCTCGGAAACAGCGCCCGGTAGTCCCCCTGCAAAAACCGGTCGTCCAGCAGCAGGATCACCCCCCGGTCGCTGGCTGTGCGGATCACCCGCCCCGCGGCCTGCAGCACCTTATTCATCCCGGGATACTGATACGCAAAGGAAAATCCTGCCTGCTCGGCCTCGTCGAAATACTCCTTTAACACCGTCTGCTCCGTACACACCATGGGAAGGCCCGTCCCGACCACGATCACGCCGATCAGGCGTTCCCCGGTTAAGTCAATCCCTTCGGAAAACAGCCCTCCCATCACGCAAAACGCCGCCAGGGATTCGCCCCGCTCCCTGTCGAACTCCGCCAGAAACGCCTCCCTTGCCTCCTCGTCCATGCGGCTTTCCTGCTTCAGGATGGCCAGGCGGCGCGGCCCGCTCCGGGCCAGCTCATACACCCGCTCCATGTACTGGTAGGATGGGAAAAAGACCATATAGTTTCCCCGCCTGGCCCCCGCGGCCTCGTAGATATACTGGAGGATTTTCCGGTACTCGCGCTCCCCGCGCCTTGCGTAGCGGCTGGTCACGTCGCAGGCCGCCAGAATCAGGCGGTTTTCCGGCGGGAACGGCGAGTGGACGTACATGGTGTAGTCCTCGGCCTCATTGCTTAAGAGCTTCCGGTAATAGGGAAGCGGCAGAAGCGTGGCGGAAAAAAACACGGTGCTTTTGCCCTGCTCCAGGCAGAGGCCGAGATTGCGGATCGGGTTGACGCAAAAGAGGCGGATCCGGAATGCGCCGCTCTCCAAAAGCTCTGTGTAGATGCGGTAATGCCCGTCCAGGCGCTCATAGGTATTTAAAAAGCTCTGCACCGTAAAATAGAAGTTCAGCGCCTCCTCCCGTTCCGGAAACTCCCGGAACGTATCGAGAAACCGTTCGAGCTCGGAAAAGAGCCCGGTAAGCGCCAGGATGAGGTGTCCGGCGTCCGGCAGCAGCCGCCACGATTCGCACTCCCGTTTCAGCTCCAGAAGGATCCGGTTGACCCGCTCAAGGCGCATGGCCAGCGCCGGCGATTTTTCCTTAACGAGCCTTTTTACAGCCAGCACCTCCTCCTTTTCAAGCGAGGCGCTGTACATCTGTCTCGCCCTCTGGACCAGATTGTGCGCCTCGTCCACCAGGAAAAAGTACGCGCCGTTTGCGCCCTCCCCGAAATAGCGCTTAAGCCGCACATCCGGGTCAAATACGTAATTGTAATCACAGATGATCCCGTCCACAAAGCCTGAGATGTCCAGGCAGAACTCAAAGGGGCACACAGAAAACTGTTCCGCAAAGGAAAGGATGCGCTCCCTTGTGATGCCGAATTCCTCATGGATAATCGCAAACACCGCGTCATTGACCCTGTCAAAATGCCCCCTGGCGCGCGGGCAGGCGTCCGGATTGCACTCGGGCTTCTCAAGGATGCAGAGCTTTTCCTTGGCCGTAATGGCCACAGAGCGGAAATAGAGCCCGTTTTTCCTCAAAAGCTCCAAAGCCTCCTCTGCCACGACCCGCGTGACCGTCTTTGCCGTCAGGTAAAACAGCTTGTCCCCATGCCCCTCCCCGATGGCCTTTAAGGTCGGAAACACCACGGAGAGCGTCTTTCCGATGCCCGTGGGGGCCTGGATAAACAGACGCCGGGCGCGCGTTTCGCTTAAGTAGACCGCCGCCGCCAGATCCCGCTGCCCCTTGCGGTAGGGAAACGGGAAGGAAAGCTTTCCGATCGATTCGTCCCGGCGCAGGGCGTTGTGGTATAAGTAGCGGGCCCATTTCACATATTCATGGATCAGGCAGGAAAACCATTCTTCAAGCTCCTCAAAGCGCTTCTCCTCCTGAAAACGGCGGATCTCCTCTGTCTCCAGGTTCGCATACGTCACCTGCACGGTCACAGCGGCCAGCCCCTCGGACCGGGCATAGAAATACCCGTAGCACATGGCCTGCGCCAGATGTACGCGGATCGGCTCCTGAAGCAGGGACACATCCATATAAACGCCCTTGATCTCATCAATCACCGTCTCGTTCCCCCGGCGCAGGATCCCGTCCGCCCGGCCCTCGATGAGGAGCGAAAAGCCCTCCTCCTCTACGCGGTGCTTTAACGCGACCTCGGCGCGGTAGTCCGGCCCCATCCGCTTTTGGATCTTGCGGTGAAGGCGGCTGCCGGCCTCCATGGCCTCCCTCTGCCGGCCCGCGGTCCGGCGGTTGTCGATATCCCCGGACCGCAGGACAAACTCCACCAGATTCCGCACCGACACGCGTATCTCACGCCCTTTCAGCTCCATTTCCCCCTCCTTGCCGCCTTCCATTTTCATCGCGCGGCAAACTTCATGATGCGGGGCCGTGCAAAAAAGGGAAGAGCCGCCGTCTTTCCTGCAGCTCTTCCCTTTTACCGGAATCCCAAAATAACCGCGCCTGCGCTTAACGGAGCCCCGGGCCGCATCCCTACAGCCCTTCCCGGCCCGCAAACGCCGTTTCTGCGTCTTTCCTAAAGACTTTCTGTGCAAAAGCGCCCGCCTAATTATTAAGCCGCTGTCGCCTTTACAGCCACGGTGTCCAGAAATGCCTCGAAGCCCTTGTTCTCACCATCATACTCCACGGTCAGCACCTTTGTCAAATCCAGACTCATCACACCCAGCAAAGATTTTGCGTCGATCACAACGCGATTATAAAAAACGTCAATATCAAAGTCACACTTCATCGCAGATGTCACAAAATCCTTTGCTTCTTCTACTGTAGTCAGCATAATTCTTCTCTGTTTCATAACCAAAACTCCTTTTCAGGTAATATTCTTTTTGTTGAATACGCTCCATTTATATCATGAAAATGAAAGATTGTCAAATTTTTCCCATATAAACCGGAGACTTTTTCCTTATCTATTTTTGACAAAAACAAGAGGATTATACGGAAAAGAACCAACAAATTCACGTTTATCCGATCTTTCTGCTTCTATTTTCCATGGAAAAAAGAGGAAAGATGTATTCCACACAGGTAATTCGGTTTAGGTGGGTTTATTTAGATTCCATAAATTTTGGGCGGGGCCGCGCTGTTTCATGCGCTAAAATTTCCCTCCTCTCCCTCTATGCGCCGTCCCCGAAGAAGACGTATGCGTCGTCGTACCCGCCTACGTAATCCGCGTCAAACCAGCTATAACCGGACCAGTCGCTGAAATAAAAGGAATCCCTGATTCAGGATCCCCATTCATTTTCCCGCCTGTTCACTTTTGCGAGATCGATTATTCTTCCGAAGCATATCCTTTCTCGCGGCTCTGCCTCAACGCCCTTTACGCATCTTCCCTGTAAAATATGCCCGCACGCTCTCATAATGCGCCCGAGCCACCTGCGTCAGCTCAAATCTCCACTGATTGTCCAGATGGTCAAAGTAGATCCTTGCTTCTGCGCACGGCTTTCCCCTGTAGATAAAGCAGTAAAAAATATCTTCCCCGGCGCGGCGGACCCGAAGCGCGCGATCGGCCTCTCCCGGCGGCTCCCCGTCCCCCAGCGCGCGCCATACATCCTCGAGCTGGGCGTGGATCCACGCCGCGATCTTTTTTCTGTCTTCCATGGTCATGCTTTTGCACTCCTTTTATCTGCTGCGGGACAGTCGTTCAGACAAGCTGAATTGTTGCGCTGTGAGCCACGATTTACATTTAAAGCGAAACCGCTCATATTTCAATGTGGAAATGGGGCTTCATGGCATGTCTGTCCTGCTCAAAAAAGACATATCTTTTCAAAGATATGTCTTACCCGGCCTCTGCGCTGTTTACAATGTCAGGAGCGGAACATCATTATATCTCCCGGAGCGCGTCTCAAACACGCCCTAATCGTCCTCAAGGCCGTCCTGGGCATCCTCGATAACTCATCAATGATCCGCCTGACTTCTTCCTTATTTCCAGATTCCTCAGCCGCTTTCAGGGCCGTTTCTATCCGCAGTTCCTTTGCCGTTTCTATCTCTTTTAATGCTTTTTCTTTTGTTTCGCCATGTGCCATGCATCCCGGCAGTTCCGGAATGCTTACAGCGAAAATATCGTCAACCGGAGCATATGTTTATTTAGCCACGCCGGTTCCCCTCTCTTCTGAGCCGGATTTATTATACCAAACTATAACTTTTTTTACAATCCCCTCTCAAACCTCTTTTTCTCAGCCATCATGCGCCAAAAATAAAACACTATCTCTCATTTACACATACCGGAATCCTCTGAAACTCGCATCCTTTTCCAGATACAGTTTATCCAGGCACGTTTTATTAGCCTCTCTTGTACTTTCCAAATAATTTTCAAGCAATACGTTATTGGCCCAATACAGCGCATCATAATATTCATCGTCTGTCAGCTCCGTGAAATTGCACGTCAGTAAATCAGAATTCACGTGTTTACGCTCATAAAAATCTTCAATATCCCTGATCAGTCCCTGCTCAATCGCATAGTTATACAGATCGGTTCCGGGATACGGGGTAACGGGCCGGATTGTGCGCAACTGCGCGTGGTCGTCATATTTTAATAGAAATTTCACGTCATTTTCAATGGATGTCCTGTTTTCACCTAAATTCCCAAAAATGATATTCAGCCCCGGACTGATACCGCAGGACAATGTATTTTCAATCCCCTGTATGATCATATCCGTTGTCAGATTTTTATTCATGCGCTTTAAAGCCTCATTATCCATGGATTCAATCCCGTAGTTGATGAACACGCATCCGGCTTTCCTCATCAACTGCAGCATTTCTTTATCCTTTGACGCATAATTCAGGCGGCCGTTACAGCTCCATTTTACATTTTACCGCGTCCACAACGGTCTTGCAGTATATGCCAACCCTGTCATATTCCGTTGTGACCGGATGGTACATCAAAATGCCGTAGCGTTCAAACCGGATATCGTACCTCTCTTTTGCCCGTCCTACGGACGGCAGGCGATCACTCATCATCACATCGATATCCGGCGAACCGATGACATAAATCCGATCCGGCTCCTCTCCCAACTGGATCAGACGCGCCTGCGCTTCTTTCGTACATACAAAATGGATATGCGCAAACTTTGAAATCGCATGCCGGATCGATTCATCGATCGTCCCGGACAGCTCCCCGCCCTCAATGTGGGCCACTAAGATATTATGCAGCGCCCCCACTACAGCCCCGGCCAGAGCCTCCATCCGATCCCCATGCACAACAATCATATCCGGCCGCACATGCTCTACATAACCTGACAGATAGGCTATGGTATTTCCGACGTTTACACTTGCATTCTGCGTCTGCAAAAGTCCGTACGCAATATGCACATTCTCATAGCCGTCCTTTAACACTTCAGTAAAGGCGCCTCCAAACGTCTCTGAAAGATGCATACCGCATACGAAGATAAATACCTGAAATTCCTTCCTGTCGTCTAACGCGCGCATCAGAGGCTTCATTTTTCCGTAGTCCGCCCTGGTTCCCGTCAGAAATAAAACCCTCTTCTGTTTCATAAATCCTTCCTATTCTTCCACCGCATCCCAGGTAAGCTGCTCGTCACAGGCAATCGCACGCGCGGCGCGCCTCCCCAGGAGCGATTCATACCGCCCGGCCGGTATCCCGCCCACACCTGGGCGCTTGACCCACAGATTGTCCCGTGTGAAAGCCTCTCCCTGCTCCACAGGCCTTATGGTCACAACAGAGGCAAATGCAAAATCCGATGTCACCTGCTCCTCCTCTGCCGCCTCCTTTTTTCCTCCCAGCATCTGTTTTATGTCGCGGGCGGCGGCCAGCAGCTCCCCAAGCTCCCTCTCATCCATAGAGCATACGATATCAGGTCCCTGACGATCCTTTTTATCCGTAAAATGGCGTTCTACAACGGACGCCCCGAGCGCCATGGCGGCAATACAGGCCGTATTGGTCTGCGTATGATCCGAAAGTCCCACCGGCACGTCTGTAAATGAAGCCATCATCTCCTGCATCGCCCCAAGCCTGACGAGTGGGGGCGCCGTCGGATAAAGGTTTGTGGTATGCATCAGGGCATAACAGGCGCCGCTCCCTTCCAGAATTTCCACTGCCTTCCTGATATGCGCCATACCGTTCATCCCCGTGGAAACAATCATTGGCTTTCCGAATGAGGCCACATGCTTCAAAAGGGGGTAATTATTCAGTTCACCGGATCCGATCTTATACGCAGGCACGCCAAATCGCTCCAGGCGGTCTGCCGCTGCGCGGGAAAAGGGCGTGCTTAAAAACACCATCCCTTTTGACTGCGTATACCTCATAAGCTCATACTCTTCATCCTCAGACAGGGCGCAGCCAGCCATAATATCATAAATGGAATCCCTGCTGTTCCCGGGAACCACTTCTCTGGCTGCATGGCACATCTCATCTTCCACGACATGCGTCTGATGCTTGATCAGCCTGGCTTCCGCGCGGCAGGCCGCATCCACCATCTGTTTTGCCGTCTCAAGATTCCCTCCATGATTAATCCCGATTTCCGGAATCACCAGAGGCCGCTCATCTCCCCCAATCTTTATATCTCCTAGTATAATAATGGTGTAGTCAAAAATGACTACTGGTTAACAGTTACAACGTCCAATCTAATAAATCTATATA